>CAJQKK010000045.1 GCA_905478895.1 uncultured Flavobacteriales bacterium
ACTTTTTTTGACGCATCTGAAGTCGGATACCGCGACATGTCTGAAATTCCGCACCCTTTCATGGTGGAGACGATGGATTTCCTGGGTGGATTAAGTGCCGCCGAAAAATCCAAGGTCCATTTCATCCACATGAATCACACCAATCCGTGTTTGTCTGATACGTCTTCCGCATATCGTCATGTTGTTGCATCTGGTTTTCACATCGCTCAGATGGATGATGCTTATCCTTTGTGATTCATTGCGTTAATCCGTACCTTCTTTGAAAATGGACCCTACCAATGCAACAATCCACAACTTGACTTCGTGCATTGCCATGCGTTTTTCTGCGATTGCACTCCTGATTGCATTTAGTTTGACCAGTTGTGAAAAGCAGAATTCACCCATGCAGCAGGAGGAAGCGGTGCAACAAGCGTTGGACCCCGAGCTTCCAGCGACGCCATTCTCATACAGCACACAGGCTTTTCCGGAGGAATGGTTGACCGATCCTGCGTTGCAGTTATTTGGGAATATCGGCTCAGAAATCGAGGTCACCGATGCGGGAGCGACGCTCGGTCGCGTGTTGTTTTATGATCCTTCCATGTCCGTAGATGGCACGGTGAGTTGTTCTTCTTGTCACGTCCAGGCCAATGCCTTTTCGGATAGTGAAGCAAAATCCGTAGGCGTCTCGGGTGTGCCTACCGTGCGAAATGCCATGGGGCTTTTCAATTTTCGTTACCAACGACGGTTTTTCTGGGACATGCGCACCGTTGGATTGGCGCAGCAGGTTCTAGAACCCATTGCTCATCCGGATGAAATGGCGCTGAGCATCGAAGAAATGCCTGAGCGACTCCTGGAGCAACCGTATTATGCTCCGTTATTTGAAGCGGCATTCGGATCGGAAGAGATCAATTCGGATCGTGTGGCTTCTGCGCTGGCTCAATTCCTCATGTGCATGCGGTCCTATTCGTCGCGGTATGATGCCGGTCGCTCGAATGGATTTGCAAATTTTTCGGAATCTGAACGCATGGGGAAGGACTTGTTTTTCAATGGAGAAACCCGATGCAATCAATGCCACAGCGGGTTGAATTTGTTCTCGACACAACCCTTTGTAAATGGCCTCGAGATGGATTATGCCGCAGCTGGAGACGGGGGCATAGGTTCGATAAGTGACGATCCTTATGACGATGGCCGATTCAAAACGGTTTCCTTACGAAACATCGGATTAACGGCTCCTTACATGCATGATGGTCGGTTTGCCACGCTGCATGACGTGGTCGACTTTTATGCGGATGGCATTCAGCATCATCCTTATCTAGACGAACGGTTGAGCGTTAATGGATTTGGGGTTCCCGGACAAGAGCCATTCCAGTTGAGCCTTTCGGCAGAGGAGCGGTCAGCACTGGTCAATTTCCTGAATACGTTCAATGATACTTTGATGACCTCGAGCGAGTGGTTGAGCAACCCTTTTTAGGGCGTTGATTTTTTTTCTACATTGAACACCAATGAGTTGCAATAAACTGAAATGCCCACATTACCATCAATCCTGTAGCTTTCTGGCTGTGCTGATTTTTCTGGTTTTTGTTGGAATCCAAACGATTGCGGCGCAGACCATCAGTGATTGTTCGGGAGCTGTTTTTCTCTGCGGTGATTTGTACACGGAAACGGAGGCTACATTGAACACGGGAGATATTTATGAGTACACGGGTGCCTGCAATGCGAGCTTGGAGCAAAGTAGCTTGTGGTACACGTTTACGGTTCAAGAGAATGGATTATTAAGCTTCATCATCGATCCATTGAATCCGATGGATGACTATGACTGGGGGTTGTTTGACATTACCACCGGAGGATGCGAAGGAATTGGGACGCCAATTCTGTCTCCCGAGGTCGGTTGCAATTCCTTTGGCCTGGCACCTCCCGAGCCGAATGGTCCCACAGGCATCTCGAGTGCAAACGGAGGTACTGGAAATAGCAATGGGCCGGGCAATCTCAACGGACCGGCTTTCAACGCTGACTTGCCCGTTCAAGCAGGCGAAACCTACGCGTTAGTCGTGATGAATTGGACCAACAGCCTCGAAGGGTATACCATCGATTTTGGCCAGTCTACGGCGAGCTTATACGATGAAGTTCCGCCCGCCCCGGATTCTTGCTTGACCGATTGTGAATTGCAGCTTTATACGGTCACGCTTGACGAATCGGTGTTGCTTTCCACCGTGGAGCCAGAGGATTTCGAGTTGGAAGGTCCAGCGGGGGAATTGTACACCTTTAGCAGCGCGACGGCTTTGGATCTCACGGGTGATTTGGCGTCGGTGTTTGAGCTCGAGTTGGATGGAACCATCGTCACCAGCGGTGCCTACCAGTTGCGTTTGACGGATGACGCCAATGGCATTGAAGATCCATGCGGGAACATCGGTGAAGGATTTGCCGCTTTGGAGCTGACTGTGCTGGAACCGCCATTGGGTTGGGACGCCCAAGAGGTCATCCTCTGTCCTGATGACAATGCCTCCCTGTCGGTGAATTCGGTCGTGACGCAACCTACGAATACAGCCTACACCTACTTGTGGTCATATGATATGGCCGGCGCCCCCATTGTAGCCGAAGGTGCGGGAA
>CAJQKK010000046.1 GCA_905478895.1 uncultured Flavobacteriales bacterium
GGCCACGATGACCATGGCCACGACGCCCATGCAGAGGATCACGGGGATGGCACACAGGCGCTAGAAGCTCGGATGGCGGAAATTGAGCACATGCTTGAGTCGGATAAAGTCAACATCTTAACGGAGGCTGCCTTTGAGGCGAAAGAGGATAAGTTGTACCGTCTAATCCGCCACAGACAGCGGATTCAAGAAATTCGGAACTTCGATTTTGATGGAGAGCTCACGGCTTGGGAATCGGGAATGGACGATAAAATTGTAAAAGGTGAGTTTCACTTGCCCGTTGGGCGAGAAGTCGAATTTGTTTTCCGTTCACGCGACGTGATTCATTCTGCGTACATGCCACAGTTCCGCGCTCAGATGAATACGGTACCCGGTGTTCCTACGCGGTTCAAGATGAAACCAACGATTACTACGGACTCCATGCGCACTGTTTTGGAAAATCCCGAATTCGATTACGTGTTGCTTTGCAACAAAGTTTGCGGTGCGGCGCACTTCAACATGCAAATGAAGATCGTGATCGAATCGCAAGAAGCATACGACACCTGGCTTTCGGAGCAAGGTGAGTTCATTGTTAAGGAAGGTTCTGAGGAGCCAGAGATGGAGCAAGCCTCCGCACAGAAAGAAAGTCAAACCATAACTGCATCCCTCTAAATCATGGGCGCACAAGCACATCATCACGAAGAGAGTTTCGTATCGAAATACGTTTTCTCGCACGATCACAAGATGATCTCCAAGCAATTCCTCGTTACGGCTATCGTAATGGGAATCGTAGCTGTTATGTTGTCGGTTTTCTTCCGATTGCAGCTGGGCTGGCCGGGAGAAAGTTTTGCCATCTTGGAAACCTTCTTGGGCAAATGGGCTCCAGGGGGCGTTCTGGATCGTAACGCCTATCTGGCATTGGTGACCATCCACGGAACCATTATGGTTTTCTTTGTTTTGACGGGAGGGCTGTCGGGGACCTTTTCGAATCTCCTTATTCCGCTTCAAATCGGTGCCCGTGACATGGCTTCCGGTTTTTTGAATATGTTGAGCTACTGGTTCTTCTTCTTCTCGAGTGTTATCATGATTCTGTCTTTGTTCACCGAGGGTGGAGCCGCGTCGGGTGGCTGGACGGTATATCCTCCCTTGTCTGCATTGCCCCAGGCGATGCCAGGGTCGGGCATGGGAATGACTTTGTGGCTAATCTCCATGGTCCTTTTTGTCGTAAGTTCTTTGCTTGGAGGGTTGAATTACGTTGTAACGATCATCAATCTGCGGACGAAAGGCATGTCAATGACACGTCTTCCGCTCACCATTTGGGCGTTTATGGTCACGGCGATTCTCGGTGTCTTGAGCTTTCCAGTATTGGTCTCTGCCGTGGTTTTGCTGCTGATGGACCGAACGATGGGAACAGCGTTCTACCTTTCAGACATCTTCATTGGTGGTGAAGCATTGGACGTAACGGGTGGAAGTCCCATCCTGTATCAGCACTTGTTTTGGTTCCTTGGACACCCCGAAGTTTACATCGTTCTGTTGCCTGCATTGGGCATTAGTTCCGAGGTCATTGCCACGAACGCACGCAAGCCCATCTTTGGTTACAAAGCCATGGTTGGTTCACTTCTTGGTATTGGATTCTTGTCGTTCATTGTCTGGGGTCACCACATGTTCGTGACGGGAATGAATCCGTTCTTGGGATCCGTATTCGTGTTCACCACATTGTTGATTGCGATTCCATCTGCAGTGAAGGCTTTCAACTACATCACGACGTTGTGGCAAGGCAACATTCGGTTCACGCCAGCCATGCTGTTCAGCATTGGTTTGGTGAGCACGTTTGTCACAGGGGGTTTGACCGGGATCATTTTGGCAGACTCAGCGTTGGACGTAAATGTCCACGATACGTACTTCGTAGTAGCCCACTTCCACATCGTTATGGGGATGTCTGCGATCTTTGGAATGCTCGCAGGGATTTACCACTGGTTTCCAAAGATGTTTGGGCGAATGATGAATACCAAGTTGGGTTTTGCTCACTTTTGGGTAACCATCGTATGCGGGTACGGCGTGTTTTTCCCGATGCACTTTGTCGGTATTGCTGGGGCACCACGGCGTTATTACGAGTACAGTAATTTTGATTTCTTAGGCAGCGTGATGGACTTGCAGCCACTCATATCGACCTTTGCAATCGTTGGAGCGATTGGACAACTGTTCTTCCTCTTCAACTTCTTCTACAGCATCTTCTATGGTCAAAAATCCGTGCAAAACCCATGGATGTCGAACACATTGGAATGGACCACACCGGTACGCCATGTTCACGGCAATTGGGACGGACCGCTTCCTGAAGTGCATCGTTGGGCATATGATTATTCGAACCCCGTGCATGATGCTGATTTTGTGCCTCAGACCACGCCTGCGCTGTCTGGCGAAGAGGTACACTAGTTCAATAGATACACCTACTTGAAAAAGACCCCAAAGCCATGAGCTTTGGGGTCTTTTTTTGTGCGGACGGATTAACTTGCATGGCATATGGAAGACTTTGATTTGAGAAACGAAGCTGAGCAGCCCACTGATGGTGACATGGATCGCGTTCTGCGTCCAGCACGGTTTGAAGATTTTACAGGTCAACGCGCCGCCATGGAGAATTTGGAGATTTTCGTGCAGGCTGCAACGAAACGGGGAGAAGCCATGGACCATACCCTTTTGCACGGGCCTCCGGGATTGGGCAAGACGACGCTTGCTAACATCGTCGCCAATGAATTAGGCGTCTCCATCCGAACAACCTCGGGACCGGTCTTAGATAAACCTGGGGATTTGGCAGGTTTGTTGACCAACCTGGAGACCAATGATGTGCTATTCATTGATGAGATTCATCGATTGTCGCCGGTGGTGGAAGAATACCTGTACAGTGCGATGGAGGACTATCGGATTGACCTGGTCATTGATACAGGACCGAATGCGCGCACGGTGCAAATTGAACTAAATCCCTTCACCTTGGTAGGTGCAACCACCCGGTCTGGATTGCTCACGGCGCCGCTTCGTGCTCGCTTCGGAATCAACTTGAGGTTGCAGTACTACGATGCCAAGGTGCTCACAGACATCGTTGAGCGAAGTGCGGGGATTCTCCAGATACCTACTGTGCATTCAGCTGCGTACGAAATCGCTTCGCGTAGCCGAGGAACCCCTCGAATTGCAAATGCTTTGTTGCGGCGAGTGAGGGATTTCGCTGAGATCAAAGGCACGGGCAATATTGATCAAGCCATCACGGAATTTGCCTTGGATGCTTTGCATGTGGACAAGAAGGGATTGGACGAGATGGACAACCGAATCCTTTCTGCTTTGATTGATAAGTTCGGAGGAGGTCCTGTTGGCGCATCAACCATTGCCACGGCGATTGGAGAAAATCCGGGGACGTTAGAAGAAGTGTATGAGCCGTATTTGATTCAAGAGGGATTCTTGATTCGAACCCCGCGTGGGCGGCAGGCAACGCCTGCAGCGTATTCACACTTGGGACGAAAGCCAGATGGTCGCTCAGGAAAGTTGTTTGCCGAGTAAATGGCACACGCGAATAATTTACGTTTGACGCGAAAGGAATGGCTCGTTCGAGAAGCGAAGGCATTGGGTTTTGAGGCCGTTGGGGTGAGCAAGGCCCGATTCTTGGACGAGGAGGCCGATCGGTTGGAAGAATGGCTCAAACTCGGTTACCATGGAGAAATGGGTTACCTCGAGCGAAATTTTGATCTGCGCTTGGACCCGAGAAAGTTGGTTCCGGGAGCGAAAACAGTTGTTTCACTGCTTTTCAATTACCACAATCCTGATCAGCCCACTGCGGATGCGCCTCGGATTGCGAGTTATGCATACGGCCAGGATTACCATCACGTCTTGAAGTGGAAACTGAAGGAGCTGATGAAGGGCATGCAGCGGGAATGGGGTGAGGTAGAAGGTCGGGTTTTTGTGGATTCAGCACCCGTCCATGAGCGCGCCTGGGCAGCAGAAAGTGGACTGGGTTGGGTAGGAAAGAATAGCTTGTTGTTGAACCAAGGCATGGGCAGTTATTTTTTCATTGCTGAAATCATCATGGATGTTGAGCTCGAACCGGACGCCCCTTCGTCTGATCATTGTGGTACATGTACACGATGCATTGACGCCTGTCCAACGGGAGCCATTATTCAGTCTCAGGTGGTGGATGGTTCAAAGTGCATTAGTTATTACACGATTGAATTGCGTGGAGCGATTCCTGAGCCGGCTGCACAGCAATTGTCGCCTTGGGTGTTTGGCTGTGATATCTGCCAGGAAGTCTGTCCTTGGAATCGGCATGCGACTCGTCACAATGAACCGTTATTTGAACCGCATCCGGATTTGCTGGGATTGGACGCTGCGGATTGGCAGGAGATGACGGAAGAAGTATTTCGTTCCGTTTTCAAGAAGAGTGCGGTCAAGCGTTCAGGCTATCAAGGCATTCTGCGCAACGTGCAGGCTGCCTTTCCGCGCGATGACGGAGAATGAGGGTTTGGGGTCCACGACTTCAATAGCCCGCAAAAGCCCCGCGAATGATGTCGGAATAGGCTGGGGCGAATTGCACGCGGCACCATGCTTTCAATTGCTTGATTTCAATAGGTTGAAGGATTCGGACAGCTTTTCCAAGTTCCCGCGCAAACGATTCGCGGTTGTGGCCCACTTTTAGGAGGACTTTCTTGCAGAATTCTAACATGTTCGTGGCATTGACGATCGGTTCTCTTTCAAAACTCAACGGCGCACTCTTTATTGCTCCAAGGAGAGCGATTTTACCCACACCCTTATGTTTCCGTATCTTTGCTCCTGTAACTAACGAATGACCCTCCGCGCTGGAGAGGCACTGTGACTTGTAATCGCATGAAGCAACAACTGCGCAATTTGGTCGATCGAAAGGTGTTGTTGGAACGCATGGAGCATGGAGAAAATGACCGTATGACGGTTTCTTTTTACCAATATGCGCGCATTCTCAACCCCGCCTTCTTTCGAGATTATTTGTTCATCCATTGGAATGAACTTGGCGTGCTGGGCCGCACCTACGTGGCGCGTGAAGGGATCAATGCTCAAATTTCGGTGCCCACCGTCGCCTTTGAAGCTTTTCAAGAGCACCTTTATAGCGTTGCTTTCTTGGACGGCGTTCGGCTCAATGCTGCGGTAGATGATGGGAAATCCTTCTTCAAGTTGATGATCAAGGTTCGGGACAAAATTGTGGCCGACGGTTTGAACGATAAGGCTTTCGATGTTCGGGACACAGGGGTTCATTTGGACGCGGAAGGATTCAATGCCCTGACGGCAAAAGATGATACCATCCTCATCGACATGCGCAACCATTATGAAAGTGAAGTTGGACATTTTAAAGGTGCCATTACTCCGGATGTGGATACCTTTCGCGAAGAAATAGAGTTGGTAGAGGATTTGTTGCAAGGCAAAGAGGAGCAGAATATCGTGATGTACTGCACCGGCGGAATTCGCTGCGAAAAAGCCTCTGCGTGGCTCAAACACAAAGGCTTTCCCAATGTGCACCAATTGGAAGGAGGAATCATTGAGTACACGCGGCAAGTCCGAGCGAATGGATTGGAGAATCGCTTCATCGGCAAGAATTTCGTCTTTGATGAACGAAGGGCAGAACGCATCTCAGCGGATGTGATTGCCGAATGCCACCAATGCGGTGCGCCTTGTGACGACCACACCAACTGCCTCAACGTGGCCTGCAACTTGCTGTTCATTCAATGCGCCTCTTGCACCGAGCAATACCAAGGGACGTGCAGCTCGAAGTGCAACAGCATCATTCAGCTTCCAGAAGAAGAACAAAAGAAGTTGCGCCGCGGCGTAAAAGACAGTGCTAAAATCTTCAATAAAGCACGTTTGCGGGATGCCCTTAAGCAAGATCACCTGAAAAGCGGGCGATCGGGTTCCATCGGGGTGCGCGCTTCCGATCAAGGGCCTTCTTCAGGACCTAAATCGTAAATCAAAGTTCATCTTCTACTGCGCCGTCCAGGATGTAGTTCATCTGGTACACATCATCCGCATTCAACCGGAAGGTGCCTTTGAAGGTCAATCGTTCATCCGTTTGATACACGCGTTTTGATTTGCCGGGAAAGCGCAGATCGACCACGGATTCGGGCCCCGCTCCACCACAGAAAAAACAATTGGCAAAAGGGTAACGGCTCAAGACGTAGAAGTCCTCGTCCAGATCTACCGGAATCATATACCCCGTGATGTAAACGTCTTTTCCTTCCAACCCCGTAACGCCTCCTCCGAAAGTAGGTTTCCAATAATATGCGTCTAACTCTTCCACGTAAACATCTTGGAACTCGACGTCTTCCAATGTTCGCCAGGTCAATTCTTCCGCTACCGTCAACGCGTTTGCTTCGGTGCTTGCCATGGCAAGCGCATGCCCCTCCGATGCCGCTTTCACATGGCTGAGAAGTTGTTCCGCCCCCTCGCTGGGATGGCAATAGGAGCTTAAGTCGGTCATGCTCATTGCAATCAAGCCGAGCATTCCAATCCAAGATGCCGTCTTCAACTGTTGGGGTCTTTTTGGAGTGTTCATTTTTCAGAAAGGGTGCGTGAGATGTCGATTTTCAGAGCGGAAATGCCGGGGATTGCTGCTGCAATGAGCCCGACAAATATAGCCACTCCAAATATAGCCCATTCGTTAGGCAGAAGTCCAATGCTGCCCCAGTCATAGCGGAACTTGTCCTGCACGAGCTCAGCGAGCACGAGCAACCCGACTCGGCTCAAGACCAACCCCAGGGCTGCACCGCCAAAACTGAGCAATCCACCTTCCAACAACAACAACAAAAACACCCCTGATGGTCCGCTTCCCATGGTGCGTAGTAGAGCGATCTCGTATTTGCGGGCGAGCAGGTTGTCGTAGACCGAAATGAAGATGCTTGCGAAGCTGATGAGCATGATGATGATCGCGATGGACCGGAGGGTGTTGAGTCCAATGCCAAAATTTTGCGTCAGTCGGTTGATTTCGATTGCGGGCAATGCCACTTGCATATTGCTATCTCGGATCACATTGGGAATTGTGAGAACGGCCAATGGATTTCTTTTCTTCAAAAGCACTGCGGTGATTTCACGGTCGCTTTCATCCACCGTTTCGCCGTGGCCATCGTGTACCGCCCAAATGGTCTCGATTGTACAATGCAAAAGCTGATCGATGACGGATTGACTTTCCGCAAGCACACCGACGACCGTAAACGTTTTGTCCGTGTGCACATCGGTTTCGTCCTGCAATCCATGCGCACTGAAAAAGGTGTCGCCTACTTTGAGACCGGTTGTCTCCGCTACCTTTCGACCGATCACCACTTCAAATGGCGCTTCAATGCGCCGTCCTGCTTGGAGTGCAGCATTGTAATGATCCAGATAAGCTGCGGTGCTTCCAACAATTCGGAACCCTCTGTAATTGTCGCCATACGCAAGCGGAATTCCTTCTTCTATGTAGGGATGGCGAATGACCTTCTGAGCGTCCACTAGCCGAATATTTCCGGTTGGAGCGTCTACGTGGTAGACATTGGCCAGGATCAATTGAAGGGGACTGCCTTTCGCTCCGAGCACGAGGTCGATGTCCTGTATGTTTCGGTCGAATGTATCGCTCAGTTGTTTTTCGCTGAGCATCAGCAAACTGACCATTCCCACTCCAAAGGCTAGCAGAATCAGGCTAAGGGTGGTTTGAAGTTTTTTCAACCCCAAGTTTCGCCATGCCAGGTAGATCCAACTCATGAGGCTTGAGGTGTTCCCGGATTTAGTTCAACCCGATTGGAGTAACGTGTCTTGAGCCGCTGGTCGTGGGTCACAACAATAAGTGCTGCGCCGGCTTCAGCGCATTGGTCCTCCAATAGACCAATCACGGCAGCGGTTGAAGCATCATCCAAGGCACTTGTAGGCTCATCGGCCAGTACGATGCTCGGTTGATGGATGAGGGCACGTGCAATGCTTGCCCGCTGCTGCTCTCCAACACTAAGGGCACGGGGTTTTGCATGGGCTTTGTGGGCGATGCCCAAATTGCCAAGCAGCTCTTTGGCTTTCGATGTTGGGAATTTTCCACCCAATAAGAAATGAGGAATGGCGAGGTTTTCCATCACGCTCAAGCTTTGGATGAAATGACTTTGCTGGAAAACAATACCAAACTGTTCGCCCCGAAACCGGTCCAATGCGGGTCCGTTCAGCGCGCTGATCTTTTGCCCTTGAACTTCCACTTCCCCCTGCTGCGGGTGCAGCAAACCACACATCAAATGCAGCAGAGTTGTCTTACCACAACCGGAATTGCCCAAAAGAAGCAACTTTCCTTCTCGGGAACAAGCCAAATCCGGAAACGAGAGCACGGGGGATTCCGGATGGTATTGGAACTGAATGTCTTTGCAAGCAATCATGGAATCCCGAATTTACGAAGGGAGGGCACACCACTGTCCTTTGCTTTACTTTTGACTCGTGAATTTTCGTCAACGCTTTTTACGCTACGGCATCGGAGTCTTCGTAGGACTGTTGCTGAGCATCTTCTTTTTTCAGGGCCGTGGTTGCAACGACTGGCTCCCTGAAAAGCGTATCAAATCCCGGATGCAGTTGGATGGTGTCCTGCCGTCTGAGTCGCTGGCGTGCTGGATGGAATGTACGGATGGCCCCGCCAAGGCATCCAATTCTACCATGGTGCAATGGCTGTTGGACGCTGAGATCAATTGGTCGAAAAGCAGACCAAGGCAAGAGCCGCCATGCTACATTCTGGATACGGCTCCTGGCTGCCCGTTGCGGCAATTGGAAGTTTGCTTTGGTGCGAAAAGTGGCGTGGTAAATCTCACTTCCGGATCTGGATTGCCAGCGACCGGGTGCGATTGCCCTGCAATGTCAGCGCGTTAGCGACCAATAACGCTAAGCTTTCCACGACTGGGCTGGGGTACATTCAAGACCCAAGCTTCAATGATGTACGTCCCGGATTTCATCCCAGAGGTGTTCATGACATAGGGCGTAGTCGCTGTTTCGAGGTTCACATCGTGCACGAGCCTGCCACTGGAGTCGGTGATTCGCAAGCGACTTAAGATACCTTCGCTGCCCACGTCAAGTGTCACATCGGAACCGATGGACACAGGGTTTGGTGAAAAGCGTAGCGCTTCATTCACGGTTGGCGTTTGTGTTGCATCAGCAGGGTCGTAGCTCAGGCGATAAACAAACTGTTGGGTGCAGAGGTACAATTCTCCTTGGTTGTTCTCTCCGAAACCAAACCGCGTCTCCTCCCAAGGAACAAAGCCCCCAGGCACTTGGATATCGAGTCGTGCTCCGGCCCAATTCCCATCCGCCTGTTCAGAAAGGGTCCAAAATTTATGATCGTAAAAACCACAGGCATCGGTGAAGACATAGCTGCTATAGAGGGATGGAATGTCTTGCCCTCGGTAACGATAGCCTCCGATGACGGAACACCATCCGTTCTCGTGAGGATACGAAAATACAGGCTGTTCCAAGGTGCCGTCGGGGTCGCAATCTTCGAGCGGTTCGTAACACATAGGGCCTTCCATGAGCCGCCACCCAAAATTGAGGCCGCCTTCGGAGTCTGCGCGCTCCATGCTGACCTCTTCCCAATCGACTTCTCCTACGTCACCGATGAATTTGTCTCCGGTCAAGCGGTCGAAACTCCAGCGCCAAGGATTGCGAAATCCGTAGGCCCAGATCTCATCCAAAGCATCGGGGCTGGAGACGAACGGGTTGTCTTCAGGAATGCTATACGGTGCTAATCCATTGACTTGAATTCGAAGCAGTTTCCCCAAAAGTGTTTCGAGGTTCTGGCCGTTTCCAATGGGTCCGTGGTCGTCTCCTCCGCTCGCGCCGCCGGTCTCTCCGGTGCCCGTGCCTCCTCCATCGCCGGTACTGATATAGAGGTATCCATCTTGGGGGCCAAAATGCAGTTGCCCTCCGTTGTGACCTCGTGCAGGCTGCACCAATTCAAGCACTTCGTACCAATTGTCGGGATCGGCTTGGGTATGATCGGGATTCGTCCCGAAGCATAGGAGCCGTTCGTCGATGAAGGTTCCGGTGCCATCCGGCCGGTAGCCGTTGTAGATGACATAGAAGAGCCCGTTCTCCTCAAAGTTGGGGTCAAGGATCAAGTCATTCAGTCCTTGTTCACTCATGATGCCGTAATCCACCAGGTCCAAACCCGTGGAGCTGAGGTCGAGGAATGGTTCCTCTCGCACGACCCCCGTGGATTCATCGAACCACATGACCAATCCGCTGTGGCAGACAATGAGTAAGTTGACTTCCTCTTCCGTATGGCTGGCGGGTCGAACGGAAACCGGCCATTCGGCGCCGACCAATCGTTCGCCGGCAATCGCTTCTGGGGCGGATTGGCCGTGAAGCGAACAAAACCAAACGAGGCAGAGCCCAACAAGATAGAAGGGCTTTCGATTCAAAAGAGGGGCAAGTGTGAATGGCATGGTAGGTGTTTCAGCTCTAACTTTGTCACAAAGATACCCATAGCATTTGCTGTGGAGATTTTGGGAATCAATTCTTGATGAAACGCGCCAACTTTTTTGCATTTTTTCTACCTCTGATCTCTGTTGGCGCAGGGGTATTCTTGACGGCTGCCGAAGATCCGCATCAGAAATTCAAGGGCGATGATGCCGCAATGATGCGTTGGCGGATGGGTGAATTGTGCACTGAAGAAGGCGTTTATTTCACCGGATCCGGAAATTGTGTGAATTGCCATGCGCCAGATCCGGAGGGAGAAGCATTGGTGGACGAAACGGGCCACACGGTGAGTCCGGTGACGGATTGGCAGGCAACCATGATGGCCAATAGCGCCCGCGATCCGTTTTGGCAAGCGAAAGTCGCACACGAGGGGTTGGTCAATCCCGATCACCGAGAATCAATTGAAAATGTGTGCACGGCTTGCCATGCACCTCAAGGTTTTCACGAAGCGCACTTGACAGGGGCTGCAGGCCCGAATGGGTATACCATGGAGGATTTGGCAGACGACGCGTTGGGACTTGATGGAGTGGGTTGTGCCGCGTGCCATACCATCGATGATATCAATTTGGCGGGCCGATCGAATGGGGATTTACCGATCAATTCGGAGAATGTAGCATGGGGTGGTTTTGAAAACCCATGGGACGGGTTGATGAGCGGGCAGACAGGCTTCATCCCCGTATATGGAGAGCATATGCGCAATAGCGAAGTGTGCGCAAGTTGCCATTCCCTATATGTCCACACGCAAGATTTAGGTGGGGAAGAAACGGGTCAAGTGTACTTCGAGCAAACGACTTACCTCGAGTGGGTCAATTCTGCATTCAATGCCGAGAATGTTCAATGCCAAGGGTGTCACATGCCGTTGGTGGAAGGGGGGGCAATTGCAGCCACCCAGCCGAATTGGCTGTTTCCACAACGATTCGGAAAACATCATTTGGTCGGAGGCAATGCATTCATGCTGAAATTGATGCGGGACAATGCGGTCACACTGGAACTAAGTGCGAGCCCGGCACAATTTGATTCCACCATTGCCCGAACCGAACGCTCGTTGCAAAATGAAACGGCACACCTAAACGCATGGCAACTCCCATCCCAAGATGGAGAATGGTTGTTTGAAGTGGAGATTGAAAATGCGGCAGGGCATAAATTCCCAAGTGGATACCCTTCGCGCATGGCGTTTTTGGAATTTGTATTGGTTTCTTCTTCTTCAGGGGATACGTTGTTTCACAGCGGCAAATGGTCGCCTGAGGAAGGCGTGTTTGGGCGCGACGAGGGCTATGAGCCGCATTGGAATGAGATTTCCTCTGAAGAGCAAGTTCAAGTATATGAAACGGTGTTTGGCGATGTTTCCGGGACGCCAACGCAACTTCTTGAGCGCGCATCGGTCTTGCTCAAAGACAACCGGGTGGCACCCCGTGGATTTTATTCCAATCATCTGGCCTATGACACGGTTCGATTTGGTCCAATGGCTGAATTGGATGTGGATTTCAACCATTACCGCAATGCCGATGGATCCGTTGGAGAAGAGGGGTCAGGAACCGATCGGTTGGTCTATCGGATTGCCGATGCCTCGGGTGCGACATCTGTTCAGGCATCTGTTCGCTTGCATTATATCGCCGTGCCAGCAAGGTGGGTGAGTGGAATGTTTGAATATTCGGATCAGTCAGAAGCCATTGCAACGTTTGAATCCATGTTCAATGCGTCGGATCGGACGCCTGTACTGATGAAGTCTACGACCGTTTTGGGATGGATGGGATATGATGGTGGATCTGAACAATGGCGCGTGGCACCAAACCCCGTGGCTGATGACCAACTTATTCGGCTGATTCCCCCCGTTGGCGAAACGGCCATGGCCGTGTGGTTGACGGATTCAAATGGGCGAGTTCTTCGGGAGGTAGCGGTCAATGAAGCGATGAACGGTCACGGCATTTCTGATTTGGCAGCAGGAGTTTACTTTGCTCGTATTCAGCTTTTTGATGGAGGGTGGCAAGCCGTGCGCTGGGTGAAATTATAAATTGGTTTTGGCGGCGACCTTGTTTAGAATGATTCTTAATTACCTTTTTTAGGTGATTGTGGGTTCTTGAATTCGGGGCGAATTTTGCTCCATGAAACGACCCGTCTTTTGCTCATCTTTTGCATTGCGCGCGGCTTCTATAATTGTCTTTATTGGCTCAATCGTTAGCTTCTCGAAGGCACAAATGAGCCATGTGCAACAGATGGAAAACGATTCCTTGAATTTGATGATTCAGCAATGGCATTCTTTGCCAGAGGCTTCGGTACAAACCATCGGATTGGCCGCAGGAGCTAAAGGAGTGGATGAGGTGCCAGGGGCATTGCATGTCATAAGTCAAGAAGAGTTGGAGCGGTATTCGTATACAGATCCTCTGCGGGTTTTGCGCACAGTGAGTGGAGTGAATATCCAAGAGGAGGACGGCTATGGTCTGCGGCCCAACATTGGAATGCGCGGTTCAGGCACAGAGCGCAGTGCCCGCATCACCATCATGGAAGATGGCATTCTCATGGCTCCAGCAGCCTATTCGGCTCCAGCCGCTTATTTCTTTCCAAGCATTGCTCGAATGCAGTCGATTGAGGTGCTCAAAGGCAGCAGCCAGATTGCATTTGGTCCACAGACTGCAGGCGGTGCAATCAACTTGGTAACAACAGGCTTTGACGATGTCTCTTCAGGTGGAATGGTTCGATACGAGGCGAGTGGTTTTGGAGGATTTCTTGAACATGCCCGCGTCACCCAAAAATGGGATTCGAAGCATGGATCATGGGGCGTCATGGCAGAAGGAATGCGTTTGGGGAGCGATGGATTCAAATCCCTGCCCAACGGGGGCTCAACAGGGTTTGATAAGTCAGACCGAATGTTCAAGATGCGCTGGAAGTCAAAGGAATCGGCGCGATCTCCTCAAAGCATTCAATTCAAGTGGAGTGAGACGGATGAATCCAGCAATGAGACCTATGCGGGTCTGTCGGAGGAGGACTTCAGTGAAGACCCCTTCAAGCGGTACAACGCTAGTGCCAATGATTTGATGAAATCAGCACAATCACAAGCCGTACTTACGCATGAATGGCAGGTCACGAAAAATTGGTCGGTGAAAACGGACATCTACCAAACGAATTTTGAGCGAAACTGGTACAAACTCGATCGCGCGAAGGATTCATTGGGGCAGTCAATTTCACTGCAAAGCCTCATCGATGGCATGGGTCAGAATCTATTGCAAGAAGATACTCCAGACGGATTTTTGCTTCAGATGAAAGCGAACAATCGCGCTTATGAGGCGAAAGGAATTCAGCACCGTGGATCCATTCAGTTGCCTGGTGAATTGGGTCAGTTGGTTTATGGTGTCCGTTGGCATGAGGACTATGGGGATCGTTTCCAATGGCGCGATGGGTATCAGCTGGTGGACGGGGAGATGCAGCTCACAGATGCAGGTACACCCGGCACGGCGGGCAATCGCATCGATCGTGCCCAAGCACTGGCCTCATTTGTACGAGGGACCATTCGTACTGGAAAATTCACATGGACTCCGGGCTTGAGGATGGAAAATATTGAAATGGGTCGAACCGATTGGGGTTCTTCTGACTTGAATCGTATCGGTTCAACGCCTTCTGAGCGCGCCAATCCACTGATCGTGTGGCTCCCGGGATTGGGTTTGAATTTTGCCGTCTCTGAATATGCACACATCTTCAGCGGAGTGCATAGAGGCTTCATTCCTCCAGGTTCGAATGATGAAACCACTGCAGAGACCAGCATCAATGCAGAATTGGGTTTTCGATTTGACGGAGGGTTGTTTTCGGGCCAGGCTGTGATATTCAACAACATCTATCAAAATTTATTGGGAGCAGATTTGGCCGCAACAGGGGGGTTGGGTTCAGGTGACTTATTCAATGGTGGCAGTGCTCGAACACAGGGGTTTGAGATCGAAGCAGCGTGCAATGCGTTTCCAGCGGATTCCAAATGGGCCATGCCGATACGATTGTCATACACTTACACAAATGCTCAATTCACTTCTGCTTTTGAGAGTGACTATGGCCCATGGGATGTTGTAGTGGATGGCGATTACATGCCGTACTTGTCGCCGCATCAACTGAGCGTGCAAGTTGCCATGCAAAATGAGAAGTGGTCTCTGGAAACAAATACCCGTTATGTTGCCGCCATGCGAACTTCGGCAGGCCAAGGATCAATCAACCCCCAGGAAGCGACTGATGAGTCCATCATTTTGGATGCCGTGGTTCGGTGCGAATTGCGCTCAAACGTGCAGTGGCATCTGGGCATGAACAACGTCTTTGATTCAGCATTCGTGGTGGCGCGCCGCCCTGCTGGGATTCGAGCTGGAATGCCCCGTCTGCTGAGAACCGGCTTGCGATTTACCTTCTAACTGTTCGTCCGATTCCTGCGGTCCTTTTCCCTTCGGATCAATTCCAGTTCTCGGGAAGTTTGTCCGGCCACTGAGGTGTTTTCCTCTGCCCGTCGGATGAGGTAAGGAATGGTCTCTGCGATGGGGCCATAAGGAACATACTTCGCAACTTGGTAATTGGCACAGGCCAGATTGAAGCTGACGGGATCGCTCATGCCGAGCAACTGGGCGAACCAAACGCGCTTGTCGTCGCGAGCGATTCCCAGTTTATCCATGTTCCGGCACAATAGCGCGTTGCTGTTTTCATTGTGACTGCCCGCGCAGAGAGAAACATGATCAAGGTGCGCTACGCACCACTCCAGCGCCGCATCGAAATCGCGGTCGGTTGCATCTTTATCCCGTTGGATAGGAGAAGGATAGCCGAGTGACAAGGCTCTTTCCCTTTCCTTTTCCATGTAGGCGCCCCTGACGAGCTTGACTCCGACCTTGAATCCTTCAGTCTTCGCTGCTTCGGTCAATTTTTTCAGGTAGTCCAGCCGGTCGGTCCGGTACAACTGTACGGTGTTGTACACGATGGTCTTTTCGCCATTCCACCTGCGCATAGCCGATTCAGCCATTGCATCTATGGTCGGCTGGATCCAGCTCTCTTCTGCATCGATAAAGACAGGTTTTCCTACACGGGCGGAATGTTCACAAAGTCCATAGAAACGCGCTTGAACACGTTTCCAAGCCTCTTTTTCATGATGGCTCAAGCCCGTAATTACAGACTCAATCTTCGCCAGTGGCTGCAAGGTAGCCCCGACCTTCTCCAGCAAGCGGG
>CAJQKK010000047.1 GCA_905478895.1 uncultured Flavobacteriales bacterium
AGAAAGAAGATAATTGCTATTTGATAACGCATGAGCAGATGTTTAGCGCGGAAATTAATCATACATTTTTCGTTCAACGCATTTGAAACGTCATTTGTAGGTCACGTTGCAGGTGCGAATGGATTGTTTTATCTTAGACAATGCGAATTTTCTCCTTGTTGCTTTGCTTCGCCTTTGTTGCAGTTTCATACTCTCAGACCGACTGTGGCTGGCAGCCCGATAGTGATGAGAACGATTTCATCAGTGTCACTGACATCCTCGCCATTCTTGCGGTTTTCGGACAAGCAGACGCAGATCAAGACGGCATTTGGGATGCATCAGACGTTTGCATCGACCCTGAAGCGTGCAATTACGACGCGAACCCAACCGTTCCGTGCGAATACCTCGATGCGGCAGGAATATGCGGTGGGAGCAGCGATGTTCCAGCCTTGCTTATTGGCTCTTGGGCTTTGAGCACTGCTGCTGGTGCAGTGGAGGTTGGCCCCTCTCCAGGATCGAACGAATGGTATTCCAGCGGACCAAATGGCCTGCAAAGTGCTCAATACGACGACGTCTATACCTTTCAGTCGAACGGTTCATTGATTGCAGATTACAACGGGTCCATCATCGACGCCTTTTCAGATTACAGCGAACAAGGATACAGCTGCACACCCATCGATTTTAATTTTGAGACATCGGACCTTTCAGGTGGCGCATCAACCATTGCATTATCAGCAGAGTCAACATCCTGCAGCTGCCCTTTCATTGGGACCAATGACGCGGGTCTCAATTATACAATTACCCTACTAACCTCGAACACACTCCAACTTCAGGCGCAAGGGGATGACATTAACTGCAATGGTGCTGATATCTACTTTACGTTCACATTTGTGCGCTTAAACAATGAATCCGGCGATGAGACAGGTTATCCAGCCCCTGAATCGTATCCTGGGATGACACTCGTTTGGTCCGATGAATTCGATGGAAACGCCGTGAATACAGAAAACTGGACCTACGATCTCGGAGCCAGTGGTTGGGGCAACAACGAATGGCAGAACTACACCAATTCTGTCTCCAACAGCGATGTGTCGAACGGGTTCCTGACCATAACGGCCCGTCAAGAAGGATCTTCATACACCTCCGCCAGGCTCAAAACGCAAGGATTGCTTGATTTTCAATACGGACGGATCGACATTCGTGCAAAGCTTCCCGAGGGCCAAGGCATTTGGCCAGCACTTTGGATGTTGGGCGTTTCAATTGCCGACGGCGGTTGGCCGCAATGCGGAGAGATTGACATCATGGAAATGGTCGGACACGAACCCGGAACCGTTCATGGAACCGCGCACTGGGGCAGCAGCTGGAATGTTCATCAGTACAGCGGCTCAAGCATTGGCCTGACAAATGGTGAGCACTTTAGCGAGGCCTTTCATTTGTTTTCAGTGGATTGGCAAGAAGATCAGATTACGTGGTACATGGATGACCAAGAATATTACAGCATTACATCCAGTCAGATGAATGGCCAGCCCTACCCTTTCAACGATTCTTTCTTTTTCATCATGAACATTGCTGTTGGTGGCAATTGGCCGGGGTATCCTGATGCCTCTACCTCTTTTCCGCAAGAAATGATCGTCGATTGCGTTCGAGTCTTTCAATGACTCACAATCTGAATGCATTTGAATGACCCAACTCCTCATGATGGTTCCTGGTTCATGGATCGGGAATGGTGTCGCTTGACGACAGGAAACGAACCATGGGAAGGCCCCAATGGCATCCTGCTCTCAGCGTCAAGCATCAAAGGAATTCCAGCGCTCATAACTGCTCCATGGGCGCTGCACACTGAATGGAAAGGAGAAGCACTTGATGCTATTAAGGAAGCCCTAGAACAGCAAGAGCGTGCATTGGTCGTTATGGATCTTCCCCTTGACACCCCCTGCAGCTGGCCGGACCCATGGATTGTCCAAGAGAACCACACCCGCATGCTCAACTGGCATAGCAACGAATCGGGATTGAAGCATTGGCCGAAACATCGGCTGAAACAAGTCAAAAAGGCAATTGCTAGAGGAATCGTAGTTGAACCTTCGCACAATGTGAAAGAGATGGTGGAACTGCACCAAATGGCTCGGCACCGAAAATCAATTGCGTCCGATGAAGAAGGTTTGAAGAAACTTCTCAAACACGTGTTCGAAAGCCCACACCAATCTAGTCTAATCGCACGTGATGGAGATGGCAACGCCATAGCCAATGCCGTCATTTTGCATAATCAAGGCCGATCCATTTATGCTTTTGGCGGACAAATTCGATCCTCGGATTCTGCATTGGCAACGGTATGCCTACTGCATCGTGCCATGGAAATAGCTACGGAAATCGGGCAAACTTCATTCGATTTCGGAGGATCTCGCGATTCCGGCGTTGACCGTTTCTACTCCGAATTCGGAGCGCAAAAGGTGGGCAAAAGACGGGCCATCCTGTGCAGAGCCCCTCAGCGTTGGTGGTTGCGTTTGCTCCGTCCCGATTTGATGGCCTGAGCCTGAATCAAATGATCGCTCTAGCGAACGACACTTAATTCCCCCACGTACTGAAACGGCAACTCATCGCATACATGCCGTGCTGAAAGTGTGACATAGTAGGTTCCTTCCAACACATTTTCGGAAGGACGCCACGCCCTGCCTCCTTGAGAAGATTCAAAAACGGGGTTGCCCCATCGGTTGTAAATGTTCAAATCATAGAACACAAAATCTCCAGGATCCAACGCGGAGTACACATTGTTGGACCCATCCACCAGGACCGGTGAAAACGAATCATTCCGGCCGTCATTGTTGGGTGAAATCACGTTAGGGATCTCATAACTGACTCCCGTCAATGGTTGAGGAATGTCCGCTTCAATGTCATATACAACCGTTATATCGCAAGCAGCATTGAACAAAGTCAATGTTCCGAAATAGAGTCCAACTCCGGGGAAATTGACTTGCGCCGTTAAATCGGACGTGGCAATTACGCCAGGAAAATCCCACATAAGTTCATCCGCACCCACGCCTGAATGCTCCAACAAGACAAATCCAGTCTCATCGCATTGAGCGAGCGGCTGGACGGTGTAAACAGAATCAAAAGGAAATTCAGGAAACAAGGAGATCTCCAGCGATTGGGAATCCGCACAATCCGTTCCGGCACCCGCCGTCAGTACCACATCGTACGTTCCAAATGCAGGATAAGTGAATGATGGGTTAATTTCATTGTTCGAGCTGCCTGATCCCCCACCAAAATCCCAAGAAAACGGCCCCGTATCGGGAGATAGGTTCACAAAAGATGCCTGCAAACCGCTGCATGGCTCGTAATCAATTTCAAAATTTGCAAAAGGCAAATCAGGAAGCACAACATCAAACGTAGAAGTCTGTATGCATGTGAATGCTGATGATTCCAACTGAACCGTCACATCTGAACCTGCCGCAAATAGAATTTCATCAGGGGTTGAATTCGATGCAGCATCGGGGTCGGAATTGCTGCCAAATGACCAATCCCAGATGATGTAATTGGTCCAATTCGAATCATCCAGCATCAATTGCCCCAACCATCCTCCTTCGCTACACACCAAATCAGTGACCTCGAAATTGGTATTCCACGGTTCGTGAACCACCAGCTCAAAAAACAATGAGTCAGAACATGAACCCGTTTCAAAAAACAAACTCACATCGTAAATGCCAGGCTCTTCGTACGTGTATTGGGGCTCTGCATCCGTGCTTTCATCCTCCGATGTTTCGTTTGCACCAAAATCCCACAGATAGGCATCACTTGGATTGCCGAACTGTTCAAAATCGATGGTCAGTCCGCTACACGGATCGGGCAAGTCATAGCCAGGCGACAATATGTTGCACACCACAATGTCCATGGTGAAATCCCTTAAAATGGAGCCAATCTGCTGGCCATTTCTCCATTCTGTAACGACAATCCCCAAGGCAAATTTCCCATTCGTAGTCGGAGTTCCACTCAAAACACCGGTAACAGGATTCATTACCAATCCACTGCCCGGCCCTAAGGGCGCCTGAGCAGCATATCCGGGGGACCAATTGACCTGACTAAACGGCGGACCCGTTGGCGGATTTGGAACCGGCTGAAAAGGGGTGCCGCCTAGGTAAATCGGACTGATGGCATAACTCAACGAGTCCCCATCCAAATCCACCGCACTATTGTCGATTGAAAATGGATAGTTACTGCACGCAAAGGCCTGTGGCAATTCATTGAAACTCGGAGATGAATTGACAAAGTTGGAAGATGTATTTCCAGGGATACTTGTCACTAGTGAAAAGCCTTGGTCCTCCGGAATGGTTAGGTTCAAGATGGCGGGAGAGCGACAGCATCGCTGGTGCACCAGGGTATAAGCTTGTTGGCTAACAGGCAACGATACATTGATGATGTATTCTGCCCTTTGAACGCAAAGATCCTCGGGTAAAAAAGCACAGTTATTGGGGTTCTCAGGGATAACATCCGTGACCAGTGCCGGATTCAAAGTGCCAGAAGCTACCTGAATCAAGTTGCTTCCTTGGTAAACGCCGACCGCAGCCGTAAAATCAAAATCAGTACCGTTCGAATTATTTGAACTGCAATCCCGATAGATAAAGCAATGGATTTCGAACTCGTTCTGCCCTTGTGCGTTCTGCCCTACATATTCATATGTCAGTTCCCCACCCACCAAATGAGTGGCTGATCCCCGCATGGATGAAACGAGCATTGCACACAAGGCTAGCAGAGCGAAAAGCGAATCATACGGTTGTTTGAGGCGAGTCATTCGATCAACAAGGTATTGAGAAATTGAGAAACTGACGATAACCAGCCTCCTATCTCTCGGCTTTGTAAACCCCACATTTCCCCTCAAACCTACCAAGGATGTGACCGAGTGGAGCCCGTTGCGATGGCCTGAATGAATGAAACGTAGGAGGCGACACAAAATGCGAATAACTTTGGACCATGAGACAACGATTTCAATTCATCTATGCCCTCACTGCTTTTATGGCAATGACCGTGTTGCAAATAGGAACAATCCATGCGCAACCCGAAGCAGTATGGATCGACTTGTTGCGTTTTCAAAATGGCGACGAACCCTATGTTGAAATTCAACTGGAATTTAAAAGCACGGCATTTGTTGCGGAACGCGTTAAAAACGGCTGGCAAATCGCCGCGATATTTGAGGCGACCATTGAGGATGCCGACGGGATAATTAATTACGCGAAAACACGCATTGAAGGACCAGTCGAATTGGACTCGATCCAGGCGGTTTCCGGAACGCAGCTGCATCTCGAACGAGTGCTTGCTCCATCCGGTAATTACCGATTGAACATTGCCTTGGCCGATGCCGCAATGCAGGGACAATTCTCCACGGAAAACAGCATGGATTTGACCATCCCATTTTCGGATGCACCAAGGTGGTCTGACGCCTTTGTGATTGAGGCCTATGCGCCTACCAATCCAGAAGCGCCGAGTCAACTTTCGCGCTCAGGCTTTGACATGCTGCCCGTGGTAGGAGGAAGAATTGGAGCAAGTGCTGAACGCATTCAATTTTATACAGAGCTATATGGTGTGCAGGATGTGGTGGATTCATTGTTCTTGGTGAGTTGTTGGATTGAAAACGCTAATGGTCAAATCGAATCGGGAACCCAACGGTTTTACCGAAAATCCGCACAAGATGTTGTTCCATTGTTCACGTCAATTCCTACTGAGGGAATCGAACTGCAGCCCCAATCGCAGTTGGTGATTCAAGCCGCAACCCGAGACAATCAAGTTATCGCTCAAACCGCGTTGCCCTTGGATATTCAACTTCCATCTCCTGTCGCAAGTGATTGGACAGCCGACAGCGATAACTACTTGATTGACTTCACCGATTCATTGACACTGATTCAGCATGTGCGCGATCATCATCCACGGGCAGATGCATCCCAAAGGCACACAATCGAAGGGTTCTTAGATGTTGCAAGTGTCGAACAAATGCAGGCATTCTTGCTGTCACTGTGGGAAGAACAATCTCCCAACAATCCCGAACTGGGTTGGCGCCAATACACCACAGCCATTGCTTATGTGGATTCTGCCTATGGAGCATGCCGAAACAGTCATGGAGCCGAAACAGATATGGGCTACACCTACCTGCGTTATGGCCCACCCAATACCATTGTCAAGCGGCACAACGAAACAGATTACTATCCCTATGAAATCTGGCATTACCATCGTGCAGGGCCTTTTACCAACAAACGTTTTCTTTTCTTCTGCCCTCACATGGTTGCAGAATGCTTCGTCACACTTCACTCCGACATGCTCGGGGAAGTCCAAAATGCAGATTGGTTGCATCAATTGCGAAACCGTGAGAACCGACTTCGCGTAACAGATAGTCAGTTGAATCGATTGAATCCACGCAGAGACACATTCTCGGGCGAGGAACCTGAAGATCTTTTCTTCAACCCAAGATGAACGCAAAAATCAATAAGCATCAAACGGCTGTCGCCATCCTTAATTGGAATGGCCTTGAACATCTAAAGAAATATCTGCCTTCTGTCGTAGAACATTCAATAGAAGCTGCGCATGTTGTCGTCATCGATAACGGCAGCACCGATCAGTCAATCGCGTGGTGCCAAGAAGCATTTCCCAACGTCGAAATCATTGCTTTGAATGAGAACCTTGGGTTCGCAGGGGGCTATAATGCCGGGCTCAAGAAGATACATGCTGAAAATTACGTCCTCCTAAACAGCGATGTTCGCGTAACGTCAAATTGGATTGCCCCGGTCCTCAATGCAATGGAAAAAGAAACTTTTTCGGCCTGCCAACCCATCATACGCAACGACTCAGATCCTGAGCTTTTGGAGTATGCAGGCGCTGCAGGAGGCTTCATCGATAAAGATGGCTACACTTTTTGCGCTGGTCGCATTTTTGAAGTTTTCGAGTCGGACACTGGACAATACGCTTCCAACCGAGAGGTTTTTTGGGCTTCAGGAGCCGCTTTGTTCATTCGCGCTCAAGCCTTTCATGAAGTTGGAGGATTGGATGATGATTTTTTTGCGCACATGGAAGAAATTGATTTGTGCTGGCGACTGAAAAATCGCGGCCATCGTATCGGTGTTTGTGGTGAGTCCAAGGTCTTTCATCTCGGCGGAGGCACACTTCAAAAAATAAGTCCCTTCAAATCCTATTTAAATTTTAGGAACAACCTGTTTCTGCTGGTCAAAAACCATCACCGCGCTGCCCTGTACCCCATGATTCTTCGTCGCATGATCTTGGATGGAATCGCAGCATTGAAGTTCCTTTCCGAAGGATCCAAACCACTATTTGGGGCGGTGCTAAAAGCACACCGCGACTTTAAGGAGGCATTGCCAGCCATGCGACAAAAGCGCAAGCTAGAAATGGAAGCATGCCAGGCGAGCAAAATCGCTCCAGGCAGGCATTCCCACAATTACACAGGTTGGTACCAGAGGAGTATTCTAATTGATTATTTCCTCCTGAGAAAGCATACCTTCCACCACCTCAATCACAAAAGGTTCGAGTAGCAGTCAACGATGCTGACGGAACGCAGTGGTCTCCCGAATAGCGGCGACAAATCGGATGAAAATCAGATGAATGTTCACTGCATGTTTGGGCATGTGGCAGTCCTTACATGCGCCTCAACTGCAGGCACCAATTTTCGTTCCTTCCCTGCTCATTGTTTTCGGAATTCTCGCCATTGAACTACCTCAAGAGGTATTGGCATTGGTATGTGGCGTATTGATCATCGCCAAACCAAACACTTTGGTCATGGTCCTATTCATCGGACTGGGAATTGCGCGCATGGAGCTGCACACCCATCAATATCCACGAAATCAATCCAGAGAATGTTCTTTGTGGAGTTGCAGCTCAGCTGCCGTCCAGAGAGCCCATACATTTCAATGCCATTGTTCCTCACTGAAATATCCCTCCGGCATCTTTGTGGAATGGAACCATGCTGTAGCACCTCCTTTGAACCAAAATTTCTTGGCCATAATCACTCCATTTGGATCGAGCGGTTCATTCGATGTCGACCAATGGAAACGGTCAAAAGGAATTCACGGAAGGCTCTCTCCTTTGACAAATACCACAAATAGAGAAGGCGGAAAATGGAGACCCCGAAATATAGCCGCCGATGGCAGCAAATGGGTGGAAGAATGGCGAGAATCAATTCAAGCTGCCATAGACTCGTCGTTTTCTGACGATACCGGTAGTTTTCTCCGCGCTATTTCGACGGGGGATAAATCGAAATTGAGCTTCCACATGAAAGCCGCCTTTGCACATGCAGGCATCGGCCATTTGTTGGCGGTAAGTGGCTACCATGTGGGACTTATCTGCTTTGTACCGCTTGTTCTTCTTCGAAGCAGAAGGTGGATTCTCCGCTGCATAGCACTGGCCATTGCACTGGCATGCTCCTGGGTATTTGTCGCTATTTGCGGCTGGCCTGCTTCGGCCATTCGCGCCGCGACCATGGTCAGTCTGTATGCCATTAGCAAGAGCCTTCGCATTCCGATCAGCTCCATTCAAATATGGGCCGCAACGTGTGCCGGTATGATGCTTTGGAACCCTGATCTGGCGTTTGACGTAGGTACACGATTGAGCTTTGCCGCCGTACTGGCCATTCTCTTGTTTGTACAAATCACCTCTGAAACATCAAAGTTCAAAGCTGTAGTGGGCGCAATCGGCGTTCCTATTGCCGCACAATTGGGCACGGCCTTTATCGCGATGCCTGTGTTCAATTTGTTTCCAATCTTCTTCTTACCCTTCAACCTCGTTGCTCAAATAGACATGCTTGTGTTGGGGCTTCTTTTTGCAATGTGGGGATTCGGCATGGCACTGCAATTGCCAGAATCCATTCAAAAGATACTCAGTGGTGGAGTAGAATGGTTCATGGAGCAACAACTTGAAACCCTCCAATGTATTCAGCAGAACTATTCACTTGCAATCAATGTGGAACAATCCGCATCTTGGGCATGGTTCGTCTTGAGTGGCATTTATTTTTTCACGGCCTTCTTACTCATTCAAAAAAGCCGGATCAAAAAGGAAATCTTGCTCCTATCGATTGGCTGGGCCCTGATAATTGTGCTTTGTGGGATTGTTCGTCCCATCCAACGGCCAAGCTTCCGAATAAAATCATACCGCAAGCCTGTCATCCATTATCAAGAAGGTTCCATGGAGCGATTGTGGGTTTTTGACTGCAAAGATTCCAGCCATGCCCGGCGCAAAAGCATCATGAATGGGGCCAAAAAGCCCGATATCCTTTGCCTGCAAGCCGGTCAATATTACGCCAATGCAAATGGCGATTTCATGCTTTGGACTTCGGATAGCACCGCTCAGGGTTGGATAGCAAAACGCCCATGCAACTACCGTTACACGGGCGGAAAATCCGGAAGTCTGACGATTGGCCGCACCAAGATTCCATGGGAATCGTGGGGGCCAGACGTGGAACTTAATTGAGGTGGAGCAAATTCGTCAAAACCTGATCAACGTAGCCTTCCCAATCGGGTAGATCGGCAATCGGTAAAATTGCATTCACCCGGTTGTTGCGACGGCTATAAATGGCCTCTACATAGAAACCATTCAACTCAAAGATGCAAAGGATGTATCGGTTTTCAACGATGCGCTGCGCGAGGCATATTCCGTGGTCCCACATATAATTTGTCTTCTCATCAAGAGGGAGGCGGTTGAAAGCTGTCAAGTCCATGATCTTTGATATAAGTCGTTTGGCTTGGATACGTCTCCTGCTCCAAAAAAGTTACAAAAGGACCTCCCCTTCTTTATCTTTCGGACATGAACGCAGTGCAACTCATTGAATGTCCACGTGATGCTATCCAAGGCTGGCCAATGGTTGTGACGACGAATGATAAAATTGCGTATTACAAGGCTTTACTGGATGTAGGCTTCGATGCGATTGACATCGGTAGTTTCGTATCACACAAAGCTGTACCACAGATGGCCGACACCCGAGAGGTCATCAATCGATTGCACGACGAAGGCTTATTTGAAGCAGGCCCTCGCATCCTAACGATTGTCGCCAACGAACGTGGAGCAATTGACGCAACACAAGTTCCTGGCGTCACCGACATGGGGTTTCCATTGAGCCTATCTGAAACTTTTCAGAAAAGAAACACCGGTGCAAATATTGAAGATGCATGGAAACGACTCAACCGCGTCAAACACCATTGCACCGGCCACAACAAGAAACTCGTCGTTTACCTGAGCATGGGGTTCGGGAATCCGTACGGCGATGAGTGGAGTCCCCAAATACTTGGCGAATTCGTCGACTCATTGGCGGAACGCATAGAACCGGATGTGATTGCTTTGAGCGATACGGTGGGGACCGCTACACCCGAAATGATTGCATCCGCTTTTCAATCCACCATTCCTCAATTCAAGCACATCGAATTTGGAGCCCATTTGCATGCGCATCCCGAGGAAGTCAAAGGCAAATTACAAGCAGCCTATGACAGCGGATGCCGGAGATTTGATGGCGCTATTAGGGGCATCGGAGGATGCCCTATGGCCCAAAATGAATTGGTTGGAAACATTCCTACCGAACACATGGTGGCATATTTCCAAGCGCTCAATGCTTGGAATCTCAAAAATCAACGTGCCTGGGAACATGCAATGAGCATCGCTGTCGACCTGTTCCAATCCTGATTTTTTGGCCAAAAAAATTGCCTCAGTTGAGGCAATATTCAAATAAATTCACTTGGAACTTATGCCGATGCATGTAAATCTGTTCGAACTTATTAATGTCGATGTGGATGCGATAATGTTTCATAGGAGAGGTTAAGTGCTCTCTTCTACGTTTTTATAGCTTAAAAGTTGCGTTTAGTCGATTTATTTCGACACAGGCAATTAGCCCGTTATTAAGAAGGCCAACGCAAGGCCAGCCATTGTCACCAGCATTTTGTTCCGGTTAAAGTGATGGCCATCCCCTGTCTCAAACAAGATCGTGGTACTAATGTGCAACAAAATACCAATCAGCAGCCCTCCTGCATATTGAGGCAAGACAGCAGAGATTGCGGAATCGGAATGGAGCAAGGCATCATAGAAAAGCATTCCCATGAGCGGTGTTAATCCGAAAAACGCCAAGGCCAACCATTGCTTGATTCGACTCACCCCGAATGCGTCCAGCAAACTCATCAACACCAAGGCAACTGGAAATTTGTGAAGAA
Organism: uncultured Flavobacteriales bacterium; assembly: GCA_905478895.1. Taxonomy (GTDB): domain Bacteria; phylum Bacteroidota; class Bacteroidia; order Flavobacteriales_D; family Sanyastnellaceae; genus UA16. Next base: position 11,154 of record CAJQKK010000047.1, read on the forward strand.
TCAGTCCCATCAATAGCGTAGAATCGATGGTTTCGATCCCCGTCAAGTGCACGTGCCCGGCATGGTCATGATGTTCGTGACCGTGGTGACCATCATTGCTCAAAGGCATCGATTCAATGAATGCATGCAAACACAGGCTGAAATACATCGCCCAAGGCATGTGACCTTTCGCACTTTTTGATTCCTCATGGTGGGCATGACCATGCTCAATGCCCTGCGATATGTATTCGAGGATGCCTTGAAGCAAAAACCCTAGGACCACAATGTAACCCGCGTTGGGATTCATCGCATACGCTTCTGGAACAAGGTGGTTGAAGATGATTCCAATCAAAAACGCACCTCCAAACGCCAAGATCAGGTTCAGCTGGCTGCGAAGGAGCGATCCAAACCGGTCATACACAAATGCTCCGGCAATGGCAATGAAAAACAATATGAGGCTAGCAATCCACATGGCACTTATCGGGCGACAATAATACAGCGAGGGCTACTCTTCACCAACGGATGTAACTTATAATTTCCAAAGATTTGGAAAAACCGGAAGCCGACCGCTTCAAGCATCGTCTGAAGGTTCTCCGGTGAAAGTGCCTTGACACGTTCAACATAATGCTGTCGAGTGCCTTGCTTATCATTGAACTGGATCGATTTTTCAATCCAACCATCAGCAATTCGACGGTTCAATTCAAACTCAACTCCTCCTTTCGTGACACGCTCGAATGGAACCAACGCTTTTTTTACTTGATGCAGGTTTAAAAAATCAAGGATGAATGCACCCTGAGGCTTCAACACCCTTCGAACCCCTCGTAACGTTTGCTCGTGCTCCTCTTCCTTATCGAAGTAGCCAAAACTCGTAAACAACATGGTGACAGCATCAAACTCATCCGGAGCAAACTGCGATGCAATGTTTCGCATGTCACCTTGAACGAATTCCAAGCGCAATTCCTTTGAGACATGCATAGCGCTCGCCTTGGCGATGCTATTTGCACTTAAGTCCATACCAACGACCGTATGCCCGATCGAAGCCATGGCTGCCGCATGCCTTCCTGCTCCACATCCGATGTCTAGAATGCGCTGATCGCTTGCTGGCAGCGCATGATGGCCTGCCAATTCTTCGACAAAGGCAATGGCCTCAAGCTCAGAGCGATGGCCATACAAAAGATGGTATTCCCGAGCATTGAACCAAGGCTCGAACCAATTGGGGGCGCTTTTCCACAAGTTTTTACTCATTACTCCTAAGGTGAAGGTCCGCTAAGTTCGTTTCTATCCCGTTACTTTGAACTATGTCAATGGTAAATGCCTCTGAAATTGGTTTGCGGCCGTTGAGAGCGGCTTTTCATTCTGAAGCCTCCCATGAGAACGGATTGGAGTTTCGATGGCGAGGTGCGATTGAAGAATCCTCGACTGCATTCATTTTGGAATGGATGGAACAGCGACTGAGTCAACTGAACGCAGGGGCATTGAATAAAAAAAGGATTCTAAGGGTGGCCATTGAGCTGCTTCAGAACCTCCACCATCATGCAAAAGCTCCCAAAGAGGATGTGTCGTTTGAAATTGTTTCGAACGACAAATCCCATTGGTGGATTCGAACAGAAAATTCCGTTTCGCCCGCACAAGAAAAATACTTGCAAGAGACACTTTTAGAGCTCAATGCCATAGATGCCGATCAACTGCGAACCATACAACGCAACAAAATCGCACATCAAGAACGCAGCGAGCATGGAGGCGGAGGAGTTGGCTTAAACGAAATGATTCGAAAGAGCTTGGGGCAAATGTTTGTTGAATTTATAAATTGCAATAGGAATCAAAAGAATGTTATATTCATCACCAAATTGGCACTAAAATGACAGACATTTTGTTGGAAGGAACAGCGAAGACTCCCGAAGTCAAGTTTTCGACAGACCCCATAAGCATGTCACTTTCGGGACGTTCCATACCGGAAAACTCAATTGAGTTTTACAAACCATTGCTGGAGTGGGTTGACCATAGCATTCAAGCACACGACCAAGCAATTTGCATTTCTGTCAAATTAGAATACTTCAACACCAGCAGCAGTAAATGCCTGATGGATCTCTTCAAGCGCATTGAAAAGGCGGCACCTGCGGCGAGTGTAGATTGGTATTATGAAGAAGAGGATGAAGACATGCTCGAAGCAGGTGAAGACTATGACGCCATCATTGACATTCCTTTCCGATTGATCGCCACTTCTTCTTGATCAATCCAGGCGCTTGCCCCATCCTACACGCTCTGGGAGTCGATTGACCAGGGCTAAGTACATCACCAAAATCATGGACCAAAGGATCAATCGATTGAAATGAGGGGTGGAAAGCGTCCAAGGCCCTATCTTCTTAAAGGGCACGTAAAATGGAGCATTCCAAGCCTGCTGTCCCAGTGGCAATTGATGAATGAATGAAGTTTCCTGGACCAAACCCCTGCGGGTCATTGACACCCGACGTGTGCGGTCGGTTTGCATGACCCAGGAATGCAAGGATTCATTTTGATGATTATCCTTCAAAGCTTTAAGGTCGTACTCTTTTGAAAGTTGAGTCCTTAAAGAATCACGTTGGTGAAAAGCTCTTTTGTACTCTTCCCTATAAGCTGCACGCAATTGCTCAGCATCGCGAATTGTAACCGTGGAATGATTCCATGACTCCAACTCCTTTAAGGCGCCCTCCCATTCTCTGGAACGGGATGAGGCATCTTCAATCGATTGAAAGGACTTGAACCAGAAGTCACGCCGCCAAGCCGAGCGTTCCAGACGATCCTCGCAGTTGATGAACGGTTGAACCGCGGCATTGTTTCTGCTGAGGTCTACGGCTATGCTTTCAAACCCCCAACGAGAGGCCATGATGTTTCCGACCCATGGAACGCGGTCGACTTCAGTGAAGACCGGATTAAAACGATCAAATCGAATGATTGCGCCTCCAAAAATAATCTGAGGGATGATCAACAATGGAATCATCACATAGATGGTCTTCGCGGATCGCATCGCCGAAGAGAGGTTCAAACCCAATAAATTAGCGAAGGCACTCAAGCTAAAGAGTGTCCAGAACAACGTACTGAATGCATTCGGAATCTCTAGAATTAAAATGGAAATCGACGAATACATAAAGCTTTGTAATGCCGAGAGGCTGAACATCAAGGCAATCTTAGATGTCAAATAAGCATTCCAGTTGAGTTTTAAAAATCGCTCTCGCTTCAATAATGGTCGGTCCCGAAAGATTTCTTCGGCACTGAAACTGAGACCCAAGAACAGAGAAACAATCACAGAGATGAATAAGAATTGCGGTAAATTCTCACTTAAACGATAACTATACCCCACGGCACCGTCTTGAAAACGAGTGAAGGTTGCGAGGAATATGGCCAAGAGCGGAGCTTGCAGCAAGTTCATCAACATGTACTGCCGATTGCTCCTTTTGGACTTGAAGTCCCGTTGCCAAAAGGTCCTCCACTGGGATGACCAAGAAGGTGAATCCGAAGTTTCAGGCATTTCCTTCACCGTTTCAACCGCCACGGCACCATTGGCGATCAAGACATTGTAAAAGTCGAACCATTCTTCTGGAGAAACCCGCCGATTTGAAGTCACCTGACCATACTCATCCACCATACACGATTCGATGATATCGAAAATTGATTCCGGATTTACAGTGCCACAATCACGGCAAACCAAATCATTTGATTGCACCTGATTCGAAAGTTGCTTGAAATATGCCAAGCTCATTAAAGGATTGCCTTGGAATACCGGGTAGCCGCCGACGTCCAACATCAACAGGTGATCGAATAACTTAAAAATATCAGAACTCGGCTGGTGAATGACCACAAAGATCAACTTGCCTTTTAGCGTTAACTCTTTGAGCAAATCCATAATCTGCTCACTATCTCGGCTCGATAGGCCACTGGTTGGTTCGTCTACGAACAATACCGCGGGCTCGCGAATCAATTCCAATGCAATGTTTAATCGCTTGCGCTGTCCTCCGGATATTGTTTTATCCATGACGGAACCCACTCTTAAATCACGAATATCCCACAGTCCAAGGCTCCGCAAGGTTTTGTCAACTGCAGCGTGCAGGTCCGACTTGTCCAAGTCTCCCAAGCTCAAGGCAGCGCTGTAGCGCAAATTATCCTGGACCGTGAGCTCCGAGATCAAAACATCATCCTGTGCAATGTGACCGATGAGACCTGAGGAAAAACTGGCATCCTGGTAAATGTCTCGCCCATTGAGGAGTACCCGACCAAAACTCGGAGCCTGTGATCCATTCAAGATGTTGAGCAACGTTGACTTCCCAGAACCGCTTGAACCCATAATCCCTATCAATTGACCATCAGAGGCAGCAATCGAAATGGGTTTCAATGCAGATTCATGGGGATAACGAAAGAAATGCGCCACGTCCTCCACCTGGAATGAAATCCGGTCATGGCCCAAAGTGTAGGCTGCTGCCTGAACCAGGATGTCACTGAAAAACAATGCGTGACCAATCGCATCTTTTATGACGCTGCCTTGGGTCATTGGCAAGCAACAACCCCGAACAATGGGCACGCCATTCAATCGCAAATCACCCCGGTCCACATCCTTTATGAAATACAAACCCTCAAGCGATACGCGGCAAACCAAAAGAGGCTGTTCATCATGAGCTGCGCCTACTTGTGCAGAAAAAATTGAGCCCCCTGCCAGCGTATGTGGCAAGGCCGCATCACGGGACTCCAACTTTGCAAATTCAGTCAAATCCTTCGCATCCGATTCTGCCAGATGCAGGGCACTTCCCAACGCGGTCAAAAAGCTATCTGAATCGTCGATTGTACCTGTAGCCTTTGCCAATTCGGCCAAGCGAATGAATACGACTAGCCTGTCTTTGGCGGTTAACTCACCTTTCAATTGCTTGCAAAGCACCAACAATTTTACCGATAGTTTCGACTTCCGCTTGGCTAATAATGTACCATCCGAAGCCTGAGGCATCTTGCGATTCAACTTCTCTAAGGCGGCATCATATCGTTTCAGGTAATCCTCTGTAACTGCCCTTGAGAGCCGGCCGAGCAAGTACCTACTCGCCGCTTGACGACCCAACATCGCTTCCCTTGCACTCCTGCCAGAGGCAAAAAGAGCAAATAGCCGCATAAGCGCATCAAGGATACCTGTGGTCATCATCGTGCCCCCTTACGCTAAGAGACCTAAAAAAGTTACGTTTTGAACCGCTTAAAACTGACGCTCATAGCAACCTTTGTCAGGATTGCCGATGATTCTTGGGTTTCCGTCTAAATCAACCGGAATTGAAAATTGACCGAAAGAACCGTCCCAAAGGGCATTGTTGGAATCGATGTGAAAATCCCTTGACGTGACGGATGCAAATGGAGGCACTTGGTCCACTGTGCAATTTTCCAGAATCGCAAAAGGAAACTCATCGTCCTGAACATCCACAGCACTGTACCGAATGATGGGATTGACCGGAGGGTTGATCATGCTTACGACAAACTCATCGAAATCGGTCAGCGAATGGTTGTTGCCCCAAAAAATACAATTATTGAACGAGCTCCCCTCAAAACTTCGCTGCTGGATTTGGCCATTGACATCTTCGTACCAATCCGCCATGAGCACCGAAGGCGCCTGGCGCACTCCTTCGGACCAATAATTCACGAATGAACAGTGGTCCATTCGGTAAGTCCCACCCAATGTGAACGCCGCTGTTGTTTGACCACAATCATAAAACAGATTGTTATACCCGTCTATCGTTGCTCCTTGAGCCAGCATACCCATAGCACTCATATTGTAAATCTGTGTGTTCTGTATCGTCAATGCTGCCGCATTGGAAGTGCCCGCAGTATCTACTTGCAAACCAATGGTTCCGTTTTTTAAAATCGCATGGCGAATCTCGCATTCCACTCCACCAAACAACCATATCCCACCTCGTTGCGCCGTGACTTCCTCAATTCCGTATTCCGTTTCGAATTCAAAATTCAATGCTATGCCCCATTGTCCCGCATATTCCTCATAATTCTCATCCAATCGATCGCCTTGAAAGACAACTTCCTGGCCCAGTTGGCCTGAAACATTCAACGTAGACTGGTAAACCAATAGGCCCCCTCCATCGTGCACATGCACCTGAGTTCCTGGCAGTATGGTCAACGAACACCCCGGTTCCACCTCAACAATGCCATAAATCACGTGGGGCAAATCAGCAGCCCAAGTCTCATCGCACGAAGGAAGTACCGTAATGTCATTCAATCCTCCATGAAAATGGGCGTTTTGACCCCAAGCTGCCAATGTAACCAACTGCTCATTGCCATTGGTGACAAATCGAATATGGTCTTCTATGACGAAGGGTGTGCTCCCTTGGGTTGGGTCAACCGTCACTTCAATGAAAATCCACAAACTATCATTGGCAAGCAACGGCCAATCGGTGACTGCGGGACCGACTGCCCCATCCACATTGATGCGAAAAGGTGAATCAAGGCCTTCGAGCACTTCGATTTCATCAATCAACACAGCACTGCCATTGGGATTGAAAACCTTCAAGGGCAATGTTACAGAACCAATGGTCGTAAAGACCGTGTCAAAAAGTATGGTGTCTGCCGAAAACTCCAATGTTAAGTTGGCATCGTCTGAGTACCTCACCTTCCCACAACCTGAGCCTAAAAACATGCAACTGAGCGCGCATAAAATCACGATGTAGCCTACCAATCCGGAGAAGCAACTCAAACGTGGGATCAAGATGTTTTTTAAAGCAACACGCATCGTTCGCAAAGATGGAGCAGTTTCAGACGAAAACGAAACCAGACGCAGATAATTGTCTCGACTGGTCCCAGTAAAAAAGCCATGCCGATCACTGTGGGATGGCATGGCTTTTCAATTCAGTAGCTTGCTGGAACTTTTACCCCAAGTAACTCTTGAGAATCCGGCTTCTACTCGTATGCTTCAACCGTCGGATTGCTTTTTCCTTGATTTGACGCACACGCTCTCGTGTCAAGTCAAATCGCTCTCCAATCTCTTCAAGGGTCATGGGATGCTCTCCGTTCAAACCGAAATACAACCGAATCACATCACCTTCACGCGGGGTCAACGTGCGCAATGAACGTTCTATTTCCTTCCGCAAAGACTCGGTCATCAGGTCGGTGTCCGGCGATGGCGTGTCCCCCGTTCGCATGACATCGTACATGTTGCTGGATGACTCATCACCATCTTTTAATGGTGCATCCATGGAAACGTGTCGCCCTGCATTCTTCATGCTTTGCTTCACTTCGTCCAATGTCATATCCAATGTCTCTGCCAATTCAGCAGCTGTTGGAGGCCTCTCAAACTCCTGCTCCAAACGAGCAAATGCCTTATTGATTTTGTTAATTGAACCTATCTTATTCAACGGCAATCGGACAATTCGGCTCTGTTCTGCGAGTGCCTGAAGGATACTTTGACGAATCCACCATACCGCATAGGAGATAAACTTAAACCCACGAGTCTCATCGAAGCGCTGTGCTGCTTTGATCAATCCGAGGTTGCCCTCATTGATTAAATCAGGCAATGAAAGCCCTTGGTTTTGATATTGCTTCGAAACGGAAACCACAAAACGAAGGTTGGCCTTGGTCAATTTCTCAAGAGCAACTTGATCGCCCTTTTTGATCCGGCGCGCCAACTCAACCTCCTCCTCAGCGGTGATCAAATCTACACGACCAATTTCCTGCAGGTATTTGTCCAACGATGCGGTCTCGCGGTTGGTTACCTGTTTTGTAATTTTCAGCTGCCTCATTTAGTGGGTGCTTTGGTTATCGTTTCTCGATTCTTTTATACTCGCAACAATCAGAAAAGTTACTCTGAGTCAGAAGAAGACTGTTGATCTCCTCGTGGACCTCGATCCCGACCTCGATCGCTTCGTGGGCCACGGTCACGTCCACGGTCTCCACGGTCTCCGCGTGATCGCTCAGGACGCTCAACATATCCCTCTGGCTTTGGCAACAAAGCCTTTCGACTTAATTTGATTTTGCCCGTCTTGTCGTCTCTTCCGACGACCTTAAATTTCACGACCTCACCTTCTTTCAGGATGTCTTCCACGCGATCAACGCGCTTCCAATCCAATTCTGAAACGTGGAGCAAACCGTCTTGACCTGGGATAACTTCAACAAAAGCCCCGTAAGGCATGATGCTTTTGACCTTGCCCTCATATTCTTCGCCAATTTCTACTGTTGGCGGGAATGCAATGGCCTTAATTTTGGCAACAGCAGCCTCAATTGCTGACTTATTGGAGGCTGAAATTTCTACAATTCCTTTTCCATCCACATCTTCAATGCTGATGACTGTTTCGGTATCCGCCTGAATCTCCTGAATAATCTTACCGCCTGGACCAATGATAGGTCCAATGGATTCACCCGGTACTTGCAACGCCACGATCCGTGGTGCGTGATCTTTATAATCAGCACGAGGCTCGGGAAGGCTGTGCAACATTTCACGACGAATGTGGTGACGTCCTTCTCGGGCTTGCTCCAGTGCTTCGCGCAATTGCTGGAAACTCAAGCCTTTGATTTTGATATCCATTTGGCAGGCAGTGATGCCTTTCTCCGTTCCAGTGACTTTAAAGTCCATATCGCCCAAATGATCTTCATCCCCCAGGATATCGGATAGGACCACATACTTGCCCGAATCTTTATCAGTGATCAGCCCCATTGCGATTCCGGATACCGGCGCCTTGATTGGAATGCCTCCATCCATCAAAGCGAGGGTTCCAGCGCATACGGTTGCCATGGATGATGAGCCATTTGATTCCAAGATTTCACTCACCAAACGAATGGTGTAAGGACAATCTTCAACAGCAGGCAAAATAGGTTTGAGGGCACGCAACGCGAGGTTACCGTGTCCTACCTCTCGACGGCTTGTGCCGCGCAAAGGCCGCTCTTCACCCGTTGAAAATGGAGGGAAGTTGTAATGCAAAAGGAATTTCTCCGTTTTGCGAACCAAAGCACCATCGATGAGCTGCTCATCCAATTTGGTTCCCAGCGTCAGCGTAGTCAATGATTGCGTCTCTCCTCGCGTGAAAATCGAGCTGCCATGCGTTCCGGGCAAGTAATCAACTTCTGTCCAAATCGAGCGGATATCTGTCGGCTTGCGCCCGTCCAAACGAGTATCTTCATTGAGTAACAAATCTCGGATGGCCTTCTTCTGCACAGCACTTATGTACTGGCGCAGCATGAAAGCCTTTTCACTTCGCTCCTCATCCGAAAGCGTCTCCATGAAGGAATCTTTGATGGACTTGAAAGAAGCCTTTCGTTCTTCTTTCGACTTGCCCTCCTGTGCCGCTTTATAAAAAGGCTCAGTCAGTGCTTCATTGACACGTGACCGCAAATCTTCATCGTGGTTCTCATGCGAATATTCGCGTTGGACGCCATAATGACCTGTGCTCTTTGCCAGCGCAATTTGCGCTTCGCATTGTGCTTGAATTGCCTTGTGCGCTGCTTCGATTGCATCGACCATCTCGTCCTCGCTCACCTCAGCCATCTCACCTTCCACCATGACGATGCTATCCATGCTTCCTGCAACCATCATATCCATGTCCGCACTTTCTAACTCTGTGCGGTGTGGATTGATGACGAAAGCGCCATCGATTCGTGCGACACGCACCTCTGAAATGGGGCCATCGAACGGAATATCGCTGACAGCCAAACAAGCAGAAGCGGCCAAGCCAGCCAAGCTGTCGGGCAAAACTTCAGCGTCCGCTGACATCAATTGAATCATTACTTGGGTTCCCGCGTGATAATCAGACGGAAATGTGGGGCGCAGAGCCCGGTCGACGAGTCGCATGACCAGCACTTCCGTATCGGAAGGGCGCGCCTCGCGCTTGAAGAAACCGCCGGGGAATCGACCCGCCGCAGCATACTTCTCACGATAATCCACCGTAAGGGGTAAAAAATCCATGTCATCGCGCACTTCGTGCGATGATACTGCGGTTGCCAGCAGCATTGTGTCGCCGCATCGAACGACGACTGAACCGTGCGCTTGCTTTGCAAGCTTGCCAGTTTCGAGGGTGATCTCGCGCCCGTTGCCGAGATCAATGGTTTGGTTGTGTACCGTATAATTCATCTTTCCTGTAAATGCATCTTGATCCTTGAACTCCCTTGAGCCAAGGCATATAAAAAAAACGAAAAAGGCAACGGTGCTTTACCGGTTGCCTCTCTCGTTTTCAAAATTTCATAATTAGCGACGTAAACCGAGTTTGGACACAATTGCACGGTAGCGCGTGATGTCCTTTGCCGAGAGGTAATCCAATAACTTTCGTCGCTTACCGACCAATTTGATCAGTGCCCGCTGGGTGTGGAAGTCCTTTCGGTTCTTCTTCAAATGCTCTGTCAAGTGAGCTATTCGGTATGAAAACATTGCCACCTGCGCTTCCGCATTACCAGTGTCTTTGTCATTTACCCCGTGCTCAGCAAAAAACTCTTTCTTTTTGTCTGCGTCTAAGTAATACATGTCGAAATCGTTTAGATGTTCGTGATGTTAATAAAGGCGCGAAGGTAAGCCTTCTATCTTTGGTTAACAACGCGCCAAGCACATTTCTCATCAATCACCAGCGGCATCACGCCAGCGGCCTTCTACGTTCGTGATGCCTCGGGAGCATCATACATCGCCTTGAGGCCAAAGGAGATCTTTTCCTTGAGGTCTTTCCGCTCTACTATAGCGTCCAAGAATCCATGTTCCAATAAAAACTCGGAACGCTGAAACCCCTCAGGGAGATCCTTGCCAATGGTTTCTTTGACTACCCGCGGCCCCGCGAATCCAATCAAGGCATTGGGTTCCGCTATATTCATATCTCCCAGCATAGCGAATGACGCTGTCACCCCGCCCGTTGTGGGATCCGTCAACACCGAAATATAAGGAAGCCCTGCCTTGGCCAGCAATGAAAGCTTCGCACTGGTCTTCGCCATTTGCATCAAGCTCAAACCCGCTTCCATCATTCGAGCCCCTCCTGATTTGCTAATGCAGATGAAGGGACATCCCTTTTTCAATGCCAAATCAATGCCACGGGCGATTTTTTCGCCGACTACGCTTCCCATGGACCCGCCGATGAACTGAAAGTCCATGCAAGAAATCACCACAGGGATGCCTTCCAAATCACCAGATGCGGTGCGCAAAGCGTCAGCAAGTCCTGTTTTCTTCTTGGCAGCGTCCAGTCGACTGGAATAAGATTTGGTGTCGATGAATTTCAACGGATCTCCACTCTCAATCTTTGGGGCCACCTCTCTGTATTTGCCATCGTCGAAAAGCAACTCGAAGTATTCTTCACTTCCAACTCGATCGTGATGTCCGCAATAGTTGCAAACGTGAATCCGATCTGCATGCTGTTGGGACGTCACAACCGTCTTGCAATTAACGCATTGATGCCAGGCACCCTCGGGAATCTCTTTCTTCTCGGTACTCTTCGTCGTAATGCCGTCCTGTATTCGCTTAAACCAACCCATTTTTTGTGTCAAATTTCAGGGCTAAGTTAAAGCAATCCTGAAACTGGCATTCAAAATGGATAACCAATGCCCAAATGAAGCGCTCCTTTTGAAGGACCTTCTGAAACCCAACGACTGCCGGCCATTTCAACGGGATCATACAAGCGCAATGCGGCATCAACTCGAAAAACAAAAAACTCGAAATCCAATCGGGCACCAACACCCGCTCCCCATGCCAAGGAGCGCAAATCAAATGTGAGTTTTTCGCTCGCTACATCAGCACTCGAGTTTTGCAACCAAACATTCCCCAAATCGGTAAAAAATGCCATTTCGAACACCTTGGTCAAGTCTTTTCTCGCTTCGACGCTCAATTCTCCTTGCAAATCGCCTAAACCCGAAACGAAACCTCCATTGAAATCATCTGGGTTCGCGAATCCAGGCCCTAAATCACGTGCACTCCATCCGCGTAAACCATTTGCACCACCAGCGAAAAAAGACCGGTCAAACGGAATCCCATTAAAATTCGAACCGTTCACCGCCCAACCGCCTCGCAACCGCCCATGCCAAGAAGTACCTATCTGTTGACTTTCTTTCCGCTCCCATATCCACTCTGCTTCCGTGCGGAAATAATGAGCAAAGGGAATGTTACCCAAGAGCAATTGGCCCGATTCGTTAGAAGCCCAATTCCGATTTTTACCGAATGCCTCCAATCCCCAGCCAGTCCATTCTGCCTGTATACGAAAGGAACCGCCCATCCTTGGAGTGACCGACCAATCGGTTCTCCAATCCACACGGGATAAGATCGACGCATAGTCCTGAAATCTTGCCGTCAAGTACGGATTCGATTGATCCTCGAGCCATTTCCGAAAACCCTCCTCTGTGTTGATTTTCAAACGTCGCAGCTCCATCAAATCGATGCGAAATTCACTGCGACGTGCCGGGTTTTCGACAAAGTGAAAACCCCACTTGAAAATCAGTGAGTTTTGGGCATACTCAGGCCTATTCTCACGGCCCCAATTGAAAGCGAAATCCGATCGCGCTCGGTTAGAAGGACGCAATTTTAGCAAGGGAATTGGCGGAATTCCCAACGTTGAATAATGCGCCTGCACCGTCCAAGCCCCGCTGTTGGGCACCAAGTAATCGTTTGAATATGAAAACGGCCGCGTAGAAGTAATTCCGCCTGACAATTGGATATCCCACTCATCTCCCCGACCTGAAGCGAGCCGATCCATCAACGACCAGCTCAGAACAGGTCCGTATCGCGCGTCCGTTCGCGTCATATCCAGAGCAGTTGTCATTCCAAATCGCTTGGCGGGATGAACCAAAACATTCACGTCATAAATCAATTTTTCATTCACAAGTCCATTAAAGGAACCCGGAATGTCCACACGCGAGACACATGGCAACTCGACAACACGCCGCTGGGTCTCGTACAAGACTCGGTCATTGTAGCGCATGCCCTCTTCAATGGACATCAAAAAATCAACCACATTCGAGCGGATGAGCGAATCGTTTTCTGCCCCTTCCACTGACCAGGTAACACGACCAAATCTCGCCTCTTTGTGCGGTTTGGGAGTTTCTTCATTCAACCAGCCTTCGGGCGCCAACTCAATTTTCAACTTTACTTCATGAAGATGACGAGATTGGCTCGTGTCCGCTGTAAAATTTACGTGCGATGCTTGCACAGAAGCGAATCCGCGGTTACGTAAGTCCTGTGCTACCTTATTTCGTGTGGCCTCAAGAGCATCCACGGCGAAGTCATCGCCCGGCATCATGTCAATCTCGACCTGGGAATCAGCACCATCCAACCCCACTTGAGTGTCGGACCAATCAATCGAACCAACCTTCCACAAGGCGCCTGGCTCCAATAGATACCTAACCTCGACCGTTCGCACGTTGGTCGTATCGATGACCGCAGTACAATGCGCATCTAAAAAACCCAGTTGCTTGCTGATAAACTTGATGTTCAAAGCGGTCCGTTGAACGAGCGCAACATCGAATTTTGCTGGAGACTCCCCCACCTTTTCCGATAGCCACCAGCGAAGACCTCCAACGGGTTTTCCCGAGTCTTGGCGGCGTTGAATGGAACGTTCAAGGGCAGCCGAACGAACCAATCCGTGCAATCGCATTGGAATTCGAACCCCTAAGAATTTTGCATTGGAAGCGATACGCATACCGGAATCAAAGGATTCCGATTTCAAAGCAACCTGCTTGGCATTGGGCCATTCAATCGTTTGATTCTGCAAGTAGATGGCATCCTCATCCATCATTCGTAACGGGGAACAACCCGATCCCACAAACGCGCAAACCGCCGCAAGATATCCATACCTTCGCCGCAAGCTATTACCACGAATGACCCGCGAAGAAATCTTACAAGTCAAATCCTTGAACAAGCGAAGCGAACGCAAAGCGCGTGGACAATTCATCGTTGAAGGGGTTAAAAACATGGCGGAATTGGCGTCAAGTCCGTTTGGAATTGAGCGAATTTACTATACGCAGGGCATGGACGAACACATTCCTGAACAACTTCTGCCCAGATCCCAAGCTGTGAGCTCAAAAGCAATGGACCGGATTTCTCATTTAAAAACGCCTCCAGGATTGCTTGCGGTTGCGGAAATTCCTACTCAAAACACCAACATTCTTGATGAGCTTTCCAATCAAAAGCTCCCGTTCGCGTTGGTCGCAGACGGCATTCAAGATCCAGGAAACCTCGGAACCCTGATCCGATCGGCCGATTGGTTTGGGATGCACGCCTTATTTGTGACTGAGAAAACGACGGACCCCTGGTCCACGAAGTGTGTCCAAGCTTCCATGGGGTCCATTTTCAAAGTCCCTGTTTTGGAATGGAAAGATGAGTTTCAAGAGAAAACCGCTTTGTTGCAGCATTACGCATTGGACCTCGACGGCGCGACATATCATGAAGTAGAGTGGAGTGCAGGACTCATTTGGATCGGTTCAGAAAGCCACGGACTGAAGGTGGCTGAAGCGCTACCCCACCAGAAAATCACCATCCCCCGCCTCGGTAGAGCTGAATCATTAAATGCTGGAGTTGCCGGCTCCATTGCTTGCGCAGAAATTGCTCGAAGCTTCAGTTAAAACCTGGAGATAAAAAAGTGCCTAAACCAGCTCTTTTTCGATCGCATGAATGCGATTCATGAGCGGCATGGATGTGATTTCACACCATTTACGAGTGATCTGTTCTTGTGAAAAGTTCAAGTCACCCATTCCATCCACCATCTCCTCCAATCGCTGAACACATCGCTGGCTTACCGCCTCACTGACCGATTTGGGTGCCCAACCTTCAGGCCAGTTACTTACGTGTCCTTCATTCAAGTCCCACAGCTTTTTCGCTGCCCAATGCTGCGAAGGCCATTCCTTCATACCGGCATGAATCTTTTGATCCATTTGATGCGCCATGCTGACAGCCGGCCGAATGCCTTCCGTTGGAGCTTGCCAAAGCATCGGCTCCGAAAAAGCGACATGAACGGCGCCCTTGAAACCGAAAAGACCTTGCTTCATACTCCTCTCATCTTCTCCCGCTTGCTTCTCATAATCGCCACCGTTCAATTCGCGCAATAACAGCTCCCTAACCTTCATCCCATCGCATGGATCCCACTCGTAACTCAAGGTGACCGGGTGCACACGCATAGCGTTCCAATCTTCTCCATCCTTGCGATTCACCAACATTCGAATCAATGCAGGCGATGTCCGATCATCTCCATCTTTGGCCCTACCTTCTCGATGTGCCAGCCACAAACTTGAGCGTTCTTCGAGGATGACATGTCGGACGTAATCAGCAACTTCTGCACTGCTCATAAGCTGCTCCCGAGGCGTTCCCCCTCGACTGACGACGAAGCTTTTGTTCAATCGCACCAATGCCTCGACCCAGGTCGTTTCCAACAAATTGCTTCCAATGCCTATTTGCGTGGTTGGATGGCCAAGAGATAACAACCCCATATTGATCAATGAAGGGTCTAAAACGATGTCTTTGTGATTTGAAATGAACAAGGCACCATGCGAATCAAAGCCATCGGGAAAGGAAAAGGTGACTTCATCTGCCGTATTATCAAGGACCATTTGCACAAACGGTTTTGACACTTCTGCCTGAAACTGCTGAACGCTTTGAATGTTCGAAACACCCTGTAGCAAGAGCGATGCAGCCTCTTCACCCATGAAAGGAATAAGTTGATCCGACCAGTCCATCGACTGCAACAAAGTCTGAACGGCACCAGGCACTTCACACTCCAAAAAGGGCCGCATATGAGCAAATGTGTCTTGCATCTTTCAAGCGCAATTTAGGCAACCTAAATTTGACACATGACATTTTCTGAGCTCAAGCTGACCCGACAATTCCTCAACGCGATCGAAGACGCCGGTTATGAAGAGCCTTCCCCCATCCAAATCAAGGCCATACCGCCTTTACGCTCAGGTCAAGATGTCATCGGGATTGCACAAACGGGAACAGGCAAAACAGCTGCCTTTCTTCTGCCCTTGCTACAGAATCTTAAATACGCGCAACATGACGAGCCACGTGCACTTGTGCTAGCGCCCACCAAAGAACTCGCATTGCAGATTCATCATGAAGCTTTGAAATTTGCAGCGTACACGGATCTTCGAATTTTAGCTTTGTACGGTGGAATTGGACCCAAAAGCCAAATCGAAGCGCTTCAGGAAGGGTGCGACTTGGTCATTTGCACCCCTGGACGGTTCATTGAGCTTTATAGCCATGGTCATGTAAAAACAAAGAGAATCAA
>CAJQKK010000048.1 GCA_905478895.1 uncultured Flavobacteriales bacterium
GACCGAGGCGGCGCATACGTTTTGGGTATCAAATGGCAGCAAAGTGCGTGCGTCAATCAATTCAACGTGGATTCCACTCTGTTGCAATCGCTCCACCGCCGCAGCGGCGATGTTCAATGTGGAGCCATAGGAAACTACCGTGATGTCCTTGCCCGTTTTGATCACTTCTGGAATCCCCAGTGGCACAGTAAATTTCCCCATGTTCGTAGGAACTTGCTCCTTTGTGCGATACCCGTTCAAGCATTCCACTACAAGCGCGGGTTCCTCAGCTTGCAAAAGCGTATTGTACATGCCCGCAGCCTCAGTCATATTGCGTGGGACACAAACATGCATGCCCCGGAGGGAATGAATGATCGCGCCCATTGGCGAACCGCTGTGCCAAATGCCTTCCAATCGATGGCCTCTTGTTCGAATGATGACCGGGGCTTTTTGGCCTCCCGCTGTTCGATAGCGAACCGTCGCTGCATCATCGCGCAGAATTTGCAGCGCATAATACAAGTAATCCAAATATTGAATCTCTGCAATGGGGCGGAATCCCCGCAGGGCGAGTCCGATTCCCTGCCCAGCGATCGTGCACTCCCGAATCCCGGTGTCAGCTACCCGCACCTCACCAAACTTTTCCTGCATGCCCTCCATGGACTGATTCACACCTCCAATCCCACCTGTATCTTCTCCAAAAGTGACCAATTCTGGATATTTTTCAAACAATGCTTCAAAATTCTGCTGCAAAATTTGCCGGCCATCAGCTTGCTCTCCGCTATCCGAGTATGCCGGGCGAACAACCGGTACATCCAAGGCCGAATCCGCATCTTCGCTGTACAAATGCCGGCCATAACGATCTTGGTTTTCACGGCCATACGATTCCGACCAGCGGATCAGCGCCTCAACGGCAGGGGTTCGTTTTCGACCCGCGCCTTGTATCGTTCGCCGAGCGGCCGCGTGAAATTCGGCCCTTCCCGGAAAAATGCCATTTTGCAAGGATGCTATTTCGGCAGAATCTGCACCGCTTACCTCGGCAATGAGGGCTATGACCTCCTGCTGCTCCTTGTCAAATGACGCGCGGAGCTCTGCCCAAGCTGCCTTTTGCTCCTGGCGTACTTCTTTTTTTACCGCCTTGCGAATGCCATCCAATTCTTCTTGCTGGGCCGCACCTTCTAGCAGCAAGAATTTTTCAAATTGACCAATGCAGTCGTACTCCTTGGCCCACGCCATCCGTTCCTCGGATTTGTAACGCTCGTGCGAGCCCGAAGTGCTATGGCCCTGTGGCTGCGTCACCTCCTCAACATGGACCAATACAGGAACATGATGTTCCCGGCAACGCTTCGCCGCCTCTTCATAGGTCTTTACCAATGCCGGATAGTCCCAACCTTTGACACGGTATATCACAATTCCATTGGTTCCCTCTTCCATTTGCATTCCGCTGAGCGCGGTGGAAATAGAGGCTTTGGTTGTTTGATACTTTTTGGGAACGCTGATGCCGTACCCGTCATCCCAAACACTCATGAGCATGGGCACTTGAAGCACTCCTGCCGCATTCATGGTTTCCCAAAAAGGACCTTCAGACGTGCTCGAATCTCCAATCGTACCAATCGCAATTTCGTTTCCAGCCTTCGTAAAATACGGCTTCAACGCAGCCACTTCGGGCAAAGCACGATACAATTTTGAGGCTTGAGCCAAACCCAAAAGCCGTGGCATTTGACCGCCTGTGGGACTGATATCGGCGGAACTATTGAAGCCTTGGGTAGCGTCCAGCCAATTGCCTTGACCATCCAGAATGCGCGTTGCGAAGTGTCCGCCCATTTGCCTTCCAGCCGAACTTGGCTCACGCTCAACATCTGTGTCCGCATATAACGCCGCAAAAAACTGACGAACTGTTAACAGGCCTTGGGCCATCATCAACGTCTGATCGCGATAGTAACCTGATCGCCAATCCCCTGGCCGAATGATTTTGGACAATGCAAGTTGAGCCAATTCTTTTCCATCCCCAAAAATTCCAAATTTCGCCTTTCCGCCCAGCACCTCCTTTCTGCCCAGCAATGAAGCCTCCCGGCTCATGCACATCAAGCGATAATCATCCAACAAGGCTTGCCGAAAATCTTGAACGGAAGCAGAGTCGTTGGCTGCATCTTTCTTGACATCTGTTGGATTCATGTCGCGAAAATAGTGCAACTCAGACCAAGCAAAGAATTCAAGAGGCGTACAACGGGATTTTGCGTCAACAACCGTGCGCAAACTTCACTCGAACGTACTGGGTTATCTGGACGCGTAGGCCACAGCTACTGCGGTACCAACAGACACGTTGTGTTCGACCAAAGCGCGGTTGGCGGCGAGGCTTTTTCCCTCGGTGGCTTCATTGACGTAACGCAATAAAAATGGTGTCAGATCCTTGCCCGTAACCCCTTTTGAAGCCGCCTCCTTCAACCCCAAATCAATCGCATGCTGCACCAGCAGAGGGTCTGCTGAAAATTCCACGGGAATGGGGTTGGCAATGAGGAAACCTCCTTTCAAACCCAACGACCATTTGGCGTCCATCGCCGCCGCCATTTCTTGCGCGGAATCCACTCGATGCGGAGCAACAATCCCACTCGTCGGGGTGAAAAAAGCGGGGAACTCATCGGTCGCATAACCCACTACGGTCACGCCAGCAGTTTCCAGTGCTTCCAACGTTTTTGGCAAGTCCAAAATCGATTTCGCACCCGCGCTTACTACTGCCACGGAGGACTTTGCCAGTTCTGGTATGTCTGCTGAGATGTCCCAAGTACGCTCCACTCCTCGATGAACTCCTCCAATCCCTCCCGTCGCAAACACTCGGATCCCTGCAAGCTCGCAACCAATCAAAGTGCCGCTGACGGTCGTGGCACCGAGCTTTTTGCGGGCCAACGCCAGCGGCAAATCACGCCGCGACACTTTCAGTACATCAGGCGATGTCGCCAAAGCGGTCAGGTCTTCAATGGTACATCCCACTTGCAGTTTCCCATCGACTACTGCCACTGTGGCAGGAACTGCACCGCCCGCGCGCACGATTGACTCCAATCGCTGAGCCGTTTCTAGGTTTTGCGGATACGGCATTCCGTGGGCAACAATGGTGGATTCCAACGCGACGACCGCCTGGCCACTCTTCAACGCTTCTTGAACTTCCGGGAGGATGTGCAGGAAATCACTCATCATTACCAGACGGTTGCTTCGTCCATGGACTTCCAAAGCGCATCTTTCAATTCCACCAATCCCATCTGTGCGACGCTGGAAAAAAACAGCGGATTCAAGTCCCTGATTTCATCGTGGATTGCTTGTTTCAGCTCCTCATCCAACATATCGCTTTTCGAAATGGCCAACAAACGATTCTTCTTGAGCAAGTCGGGATTGAACTTTTCCAATTCTCCCAGCAAGGTTTGATACTCTGCCGCAATGTCATTGCTGTCTGCAGGCACAATAAAAAGCAAAACCGGGTTGCGCTCGATGTGCCGCAAGAATCGCAATCCAAGGCCTTTGCCCTCTGCTGCTCCTTCAATAATTCCCGGAATGTCCGCCATCACAAATGAACGTTCATCGCGGTAGGCGACAATGCCCAAATTCGGCTTCAGTGTCGTAAAAGGATAATTGGCTATTTCCGGTTTGGCCGCACTTACCACAGACAACAAAGTCGACTTTCCTGCATTGGGAAATCCCACGAGTCCCACGTCAGCGAGAAGTTTGAGCTCGAGAATCTTCCACTCTTCCAATCCCGGCTCTCCCGGCTGTGAGTAGGTCGGCGATTGTCGGACAGAGGATTTGAAATGGTCATTTCCCCGTCCACCTTTGCCTCCTCTCGTCAGAATTACCTCCTGCCCTTCATCGAGAATCTCCATTAAAACCTCTTCTGTCTCCCCATCCCTCACCACTGTCCCTAATGGAACATCAACATAAACATCGTCGCCATCGGCTCCGTGTTTGTGCTGACCGCGCCCCGTATCTCCGTGACCTGCAATCACGTGCCGCGCGTATTTCAAGTGCAACAATGTCCAATGCTGGGTATTGCCTCGAATAATAACGTGCCCTCCGCGACCGCCATCGCCACCATCTGGTCCGCCTTTGGCCGTCATTCGGTTGCGCATGAAATGGGAGGAGCCTGGGCCTCCTCGGCCGGAACGGCAGCAAATCTTTACGTAATCAACAAAGTTTTCACCTGACATGGAGCAGAGTCAATGCGCAATGGCCGCTTTCAATCGTTCCAAAATCTCCTCCACCGTTCCAATGCCGTCGACACCTGTGAACTTGCCTTGCAACGCATAATGACCGGCCACCGGAGCGGTCTCGGCCTTGTATACACCGATGCGTTTTTGAATGACCGCCGGGTCCGCATCGTCCGGTCTACCGCTGGTTTCGGCCCTTGCTAGCAATCGTTTCTTCAACTCCTCCTCTTCTACTTCCAACGCCAACATGCAGGTCACTGGCGTTTTTCTCGCATCCAAAAATGCATCCAAGGCTTCGGCTTGCGCCGATGTCCTTGGGAAGCCGTCAAAAATAAATCCCTTGGCGTCCGGGTGTTTGTCCACCTCAGATTCGAGCATCTTAATCGTCACGTCATCGGGAACCAGCTGCCCCTGATCCATGTATGACTTCGCCATTTGTCCCAGCTCCGTGTTTCCCTTTATGTTGGACCTGAAAATGTCTCCCGTACTTAAGTGAACCAGTCCGTAGGACTGAACGAGATGGACACTTTGCGTTCCCTTTCCTGCGCCCGGAGGGCCAAATAAAACAATGTTTAGCATAATCTTTTTCTTCGCGAACGATAGGCTTTCGACCGCAGCTATAAGCCCGCGGTTCAGATGGGCAAAGGTACTGCATGAAAACAGAACCTCACACCTTGCACCCGATGCATCCATGAAACGATTGGATGCGTTAACTTCGCGGCGAAAATCAACTAGCACTTCCTTCTCAGTAAGGAGCATTGAAGCAAATTCATGAAGTACGACGTAATTGTTCTTGGAAGCGGCCCTGGAGGCTATGTTACTGCGATTCGAGCCAGTCAACTCGGCTTGAAAACTGCCGTCATTGAGCGAGAAGCATTGGGAGGCATTTGCCTCAACTGGGGTTGCATTCCCACGAAAGCCCTGCTCAAAAGCGCCAATGTATTTGAATACATTGAGCATGCGGAAGATTATGGAATCTCTGTGGCGAGTCCAAAGGCGGATTTCAAAGGAATGGTGGCCCGAAGCCGAGGCGTCGCCGACGGCATGTCAAAGGGCGTTCAGTTCCTCATGAAGAAAAATAAGATTGATGTGATCATGGGCACCGGCAAGTTGCTCCCCGGCAAACAAGTGGAGGTGACCGCTGCCGATGGCACCGTCCAAACGGTTTCCGCTGGTCACATCATCATCGCGACAGGTGCGCGCAGCCGCCACTTGCCCTCCATCCCGCAGGATGGGAAAAACATCATCGGATACCGCGAGGCGATGACATTGGAGAAGCAGCCCAAACGATTGGTGGTCGTAGGATCCGGTGCGATTGGCGCTGAGTTTGCTTATTTCTACAATGCTATCGGCACGGAAGTGACCGTTGTCGAGTACCAAAATCGCATTCTACCCGTGGAAGATGCCGATGTCAGCAAGCAACTGGAAAAGAGCTTCAAAAAATCGGGGATCAAAGTGATGACCTCCTCTGAAGTTTTGGATGTCAAATCAAAGGGAGGCGAACAAACGGTCACGGTCAAAACCAAGAAAGGTGAAGAGAAACTAAAATGCGACGTGGTATTGAGCGCTGCAGGGGTGATTTCGAACATTGAAAACATCGGCCTCGAAGATGTGGGCATTGCCGTCGACGGCGGCAAAATCATGGTGGACGACTTTTATGCCAGCAACATTCCTGGTTACTACGCCATCGGAGATTGCGTTCCAGGTCCAGCCCTGGCGCACGTCGCTTCTGCAGAAGGGATCACTTGTGTAGAGAAGATTGCAGGCCATTCACCTGAACCCATTGACTA
The DNA here is from genome assembly GCA_905478895.1 of uncultured Flavobacteriales bacterium. Classification (GTDB taxonomy): domain Bacteria; phylum Bacteroidota; class Bacteroidia; order Flavobacteriales_D; family Sanyastnellaceae; genus UA16. The sequence goes on from CAJQKK010000048.1 coordinate 5,960, forward strand.
CGGGAACATCCCGGGTTGCACCTATTGCTTCCCTGAAGTTGCCAGTGTGGGGATGACAGAGGCTCAGGCCAAAGATGCCGGACACGACATCAAAGTAGGCAAATTCCCATTCTCGGCATCTGGAAAAGCGAGTGCTTCGGGACACAAAGACGGGTTTGTCAAGCTCATCTTCGATGCCAAATACGGGGAACTACTTGGCGGGCACATGATCGGAGCAAATGTGACAGAGATGGTTGCCGAATTGGTTGCTCTGCGAAAACTTGAGACCACCGGTCATGAACTCATCAAGACCATTCACCCGCACCCGACGCTCAGCGAAGCCGTCATGGAAGCGGCTGCTGCGGCCTATGACGAGGTGATCCACCTCTGAGCTTCATAAGCACCAATGCAAAAAAGGCGCTCCATTTAGGGGCGCCTTTTTCAATGCTTTTACAATCGCGTCATTGCTGGACCGAAGAGGTCATCGACGCAATGTAATGTGCATGCAGCTCTTTTCTGGAATTACCAAGATGCGCCCCTTCTTCTGAAAACTGCGCAAGACATTTTGCATCGCGCGTGTTGGTGCTGAACAATCCGAATCGTTGCTTGGGCGGTCGGTGTATGCGATGTCAAATGAGGCGCCATAGCTATGGGTCGATGTCCCGTTAAAAGCGTTGTAATTGCGTCTCCCCAATCGCGCCTGTTGTCGCTCTGTGCGGGTCAAACTCGTCACGCGAAACCGGGTACCTTCACTTCCCGTGCCTTCAAGTTCATCTGCGAACGCATTCCCCATTTCAGCGAGCAATGCTTGTACTTCAGGCAACAAGACCGGATAGCTGTGCGAGAGGGCTGTAATGTGATACCCTCGGCCGTCGTGCACGGGCACCAAGTCCCCTCTTCTTTTCCCAGCTTCCATTTCACCCTTGTCTTTGACAAAAAAGCTATTGGGAAGATTCCGCGCGGCCACTTGGTGGTCGGTATATGGGTTTTTGGGCAACTTGAGCACATGGCGATTGCAACTGCAAGGCTTTACTTCTTCATTGTCCGAAGTTGATGCAGCAGCAGGCTCCGGCCGAATCGCTGAATCCGATGACGGAGCCGGAGATGAAGAAACTTGCGCCTGATTCTCTTCCACGGGAAGCACTGCGAGCGGATGCTGCAAGGCCAACCCCTCATCCGCAGAAGCCGAGTCCGGTGAGATCCACGCCGCGAGCGAAAAAATCAAGAGCATGAATGTTCCGCCTACAAGGGTGATTCGATCCCAGCGGTATTTCCTACGCCTAAATTGCATGATGCAATATCCGAGTAATTGAGGGTGTTTCGGCGCACCCCGGTTTCAATAATCCCCACAATGGGCTATGGAAAAATGAACAATGCAATGCGGTGCGCCGGACTGAAACCTTGCGCATCCATGTATCGTTATAGAGTGCAAAACAATTGACATGTTAGGAATAGGCGCTAAAGTGATGCATCCAACCCACAAGGAAGGGGTTATATTTGGAACCGACGGCGATTTCTGGCGAATCTACTTTCGGGACGTTGGTGAAAAATCCATTGCGAAAGAATTTGAAGGACTCGAAGTGATCGAGGCCGCAGAAGACATGAGCCAACCCGATGTCAGTGACATCATGACGGCTATGGAACACGTGTTAGGAGATTTCACCGACCGCATTCGTGGTGAAGAACGTCCCGAGAATGTTGAAATCAGTGACCGCTGGGACGGGGGAAACCTCATCATCCAGCCGGCAGATGACGGATTGAAAGCCAAGGAAATTCCGGTCGACACCTTCTTTCACAAGATTGTGATGACCCGCGATCGGCTGCGCGTTTTGGAGGCAAAAATCAATGCGCACGAAAAATTAGTCGACTCGGACAAGATCGATTTGCAGCAATACATCACGAAGATTTACGGCTCCCTTACCACCTTCAATGTGCTCTTCAAGTACAAGGAAGATTGGTTTGTTGGTGAGAAGAAGTAATCGGATTGCTTCCTCAACGGGATTGCGCAGCCGCTCTTGATTTTCTTACCTTGACCCGCAAACCACAAGGCCAAGGGCATGAATCGAATTGTTTTCGCCATTTTAAGTCAGTTGAATCGGCTGTTATTGCCTCGATTCTCAAAGAGACAAGACTTGACCCAACTCAAGAAGTGGGAACAAGCACTTGTGGGGTGGAAGATGTGGGTGACCTACCGTTACCTTGATGCCCAGCAACAGGAGCGACCATCATGAGTGCACAAAAAGGAAACTGGATGCAGGTCATTGGACCGGGCATCCTTTTTGCATCCACGGCCATTGGTGTGAGTCATTTGGTGCAATCGACGCGCGCTGGAGCGCTGGTGGGATTCGGTTTGGTTTGGGCCGTTGTCGCGGCCAACGTGGCGAAATATCCCTTTTTTGAATTTGGAAGCCGCTATGCCAACGCCACAGGCGAATCCCTCATCGAAGGATACCGATCGATGGGCAAGTGGGCCGCTTGGTTGTACCTCGCCATCACCATCAGCACGTGCTTCTTCGTAATGGGTGCCATCGGCATCGTGACCGCCTCCTTTTTGGATAATCTGTTCAATATCTCGAATGCAACTGGAATGAACGCCACGCCTTATGTAGCGGTGATCGTTTTCCTAATTTCCACGGTGGTATTGGTGCTGGGCAAATACGGCGCCCTCGATTCCTTGATCAAGGTAATTGCGGCCGTGCTGCTCATTAGCACAGCAGGCGCATTCATTGCGGCTTTGGCCCACACTCCCCTTTCCGCTGTCCCTGCAGCACCGACTGATTTCACCCCGTGGTCCGGCGCGGGCTTGGCATTTCTCATTGCATTAATGGGTTGGATGCCAACAGCAGTAGACCTGAGTACGTGGAACAGCATTTGGACCCTGGAACGCATCAAGCAAACCGGCTACCACCCGCCATTGAAAGACACAATCAGGGAGTTCAATATTGGATTTATTTTCTCCGCTGTGTTGGCCCTGATGTTCTTGGGATTGGGGGCGTTATTATTTTATGCCAATCGCGTTGAATTTCCAGAAGGAACGGCTGCGTTCGCTTCTGGCGTGGTGCAATTGTATACGGAAGCCATTGGCTCATGGAGTTGGTGGATCATCGCCACGGCAGCATTTTCAGCAATGCTTGGCACCTGCATCGCTTGCTTGGATGGTTACGCACGATCACTCGCCCGCTCCCTCGCGACACTCCAGCCCACTCCCGCATCGAACAACCTTCGGCACGAGCGGTGGAGTTTGGTTTTGGTCGCCATTGGAGCGCTCAGCTTGATTCTCTTGTTCCCGAGTGACATTCGTGTTTTGGTGGATATTGCCACGACTCTGAGCTTTCTTGTGGCCCCACTCGTCGCTGGAGCCAACCTCTACCTGGTCACGCGCAAAGAATTTCCAGCGGATGCAAAGCCTCCGAAATGGATGATTGCCTTGTCATGGCTTGGCTTGGCTTTTTTGACCGGATTCAGTGGGTTGTACTTCCTCGCTTGAGGCTGCTTAACGCAACAAATTGATGTGCCCATTCAACTCATGGCGCACCGCAGTACTCAGACTTCTTGCGATAATGGTGTAGAAATACACCCCGTTGGCCGCATAATGCGTACCTCCCTGATGATTCCCCAACCATGCGTCGTCAATGTTATTGGAAGTGAAGACCTCCTCTCCCCAGCGATCATGAATCACCAGGGCATAATCAGCAGGGTCTACATCACGTCCAATCACCTGCCAAGCGTCATTTACTCCGTCGTTGTCAGGCGTGAAGACGTTTGGAACGTACATCACAAAATCGTCAATGATCCACAAGGGATGAGAGATGCTATCCGAACAGCCCCATTCATTCGTCGCTACGAGGGTGATATCATACACGCCGCCCGCATCGTCCGGGAAATAATACTCCGGACCAAATTCGTAGGAAGTATCCAAGAAGTCAAACTGCCACTCGTAGGTCAACGCACCTAAGCTATAATTCAAGAACTCTACCCTACGATCCGGAAGAGTTTGCTCCCAAGGTGAAGCGGCAAATTCAGCCACGGGCCATGGGCTCACGCGAATCAAATCCTCCATAAGCACCGAAAAAGTGCACCCGTAAATTGTGGTAATGGTATGCTCCACGCTGTACAAACCAACGTCGATGTAAGCGTGGCTTGTCATTTGAATATCCGCGGAGCTTAAGCCGTCTCCAAAAAGCCATTCTTCCGATGCAATTTGGCCCGGATTCTGTGCCGTTCCTGTGAACTCCACAACGAGTGGAAAGCAACCGCTAATGACGCTTGACTCAAAGTCTGCCGTCTCATCATTGGGCACATAAATCTCCACGCATTCCGTGAAACTGGGAGTTTCGCAAGCGTCTGCCATGGTCAGACAAAACTGAGTTGGCACCGAAGGGGCAACCCATTGCATGAGGGTGTCATCAAGCAATTCCTCTGCCGGCGAATTGGAGTCCCAATCCAACACATACGGCTCGAGCCCTCCTGTCAATCCTGATGCTAACAAGAGCAAACTATCTCCGATGCACAAGTTCGCATCGGAAGGCAGTGCGAATGCAAGGGAATCTCGCACGGAAACAGTAACCTGCCACGTATCCGTATTGCATCCTGGAAACAAGGATGCATAGACACTATACGTCGTCGTTTCCATCGGACTGACCGACTGGATTGTTCCCGGGAAACCATTGCTCCAAACCCACTGCAAATTGGGTTCATTATAAGAAGGTGTCGCTTCCAATATTGCCGCACCTCCCAAACAGATGGTCGTATCCGCTTCCAAAGAAATGGTCACTTCCGGTTGCGCCAACAACGTGATGGTTTCTTCAAAAGTGCAATGCGCATCTGACACACTGATCTCATACGTGTCAGCGTACAACCCGTTGAACGTAAATGAGAGATCGCTTGTCGTTTCAGAAAACAGCACTCCTGCAGAGGATGTCACAGCAACATCCCACGGGCCTGCGCTGCCAATCGGTGTGATCGCCAATGTGATTTCACCGTCCGGATCGAAACAGGTCGGATTCACTCCTCCAACCACAGCATCAAATGAAGGAGCGATGTAAACCGAATCTGAACTCGCACAAAAAGGAGCGCCAGCCATCGTCACACTGAGCTCCAATGCCAGTGCTGATTGCAGATCGATCAGGGGCTGAAGAATGGTGGAATCCGACAGGCTGATTCCGGGAGACCATTGGAGTTCCCAACCCGATAAATTGTTGCACGCAATGGTGTAATCAATGGGATTATTTTGTCCAGTCGCGCAGCTATTGCTATTGTTCGTTGAAGAAAAGAGCACCGTGAGGCATCCTGACGGGTTCGTGGCTTGAAAACTTGTCCCGGCAACACTTTCGCCACCCGGGACAAGCAGAAAACCACCCGCAAACGGATCGAGCTCGGGTGCCTGGATATCGATTCCATCAAAAACCTGAACGTAATCGCCAAAACTAAAATCGCCATCCGTGAACGTAAGCTCCATGTAAGTGCCTTGTGCATCAGGGCAGTGGGTTTGCGTGAAGTCCACCAAATCCTCATAACAGTGACTGTAATCCCCCGCTTCGCTCGGGCAAAATGCCGGTTGAAGATTGAGAAAGGCCCCGTCCAACATCAGTTGACCTGGACAGAGCAATTCGTCTGATCCTGCTGATATTTCAGGTACCGGGTAGACTGTAACATCAAATAAGGTTTGAGCATCAGCCACACCGCAGGTATCCGTGACCGTCAGCAAACAAGCACCCGACGTGGCCGGAAACCATTCGTAAGTTGATTCTGTTGACCCATTGCACCATTCAAATTGGTAATTGCCCGCACCACCGGAGACATCCGGCTCCAAGAGGATTCCTTCGCCCTCGCAAATGGCAGAATTCTCAGATGCTAATTGCAGCGGATCAGGCGAATCGGCAATCGAGATGGTAAAAAAGGACGAAGCCGAACCCGAGGCACACGCATCGGTGTGGATGAATTCCAAGATCAACGACTCTACTCCTTCGGCAGCATTGGCATCACTGACGCCTTGTACATTCCAAATGACTTGATTCACTCCGGGTGGAAAAACCAAAAGTTCAGGCAATGCCGTTGAAAAAGAAACGTCGGTTAAATCAGCTGTTCCATCGGTTCCATTTGAATAAAGCACCTGCAGTTCCAACAACCCCAAACCGGCATTCGTCGGGCGGGTGAATACCAGTTGCCCCTCCCCACATCCTTCATACAGAATAGGTGAATCGACCGTTTGCCAATCCATGAGCCAATCAATTCCGATCAAATCATCCGATTCCATATTTCCCCGCTCAAACAACACTGCGGAATTTTCTGTTGGATCTTGGGCTTCAATGACCACCATTTTCACA
>CAJQKK010000049.1 GCA_905478895.1 uncultured Flavobacteriales bacterium
TTTTTCTTGTGCTACTGTGGGATAAACGAGGTTTTGCATGACGTGCTCCATCATGCCTTGATTGGTGCATGTTTCGCGTTCGGTGCGATCATCGAGGGATGCACACGTTTTCAGAACGGGCATCACCTCCGCGACCTTTACCACGTCTTCTTGGGGATAACCAATTCCGTTTTGGGCGATGAGGCCTTGCATTGGGATGCAGAATGCTGCAACCAAGGCGAGTGTCCAAAATTGCTGTCTCTGTCGTTTTTCCATGCTGAAATATACAGGTTATCAATGAACCTTCAATGGCCAACGACGAGCGTGCAAGGGATGGTCAATGAAATAGTAACCTGGACTTAAAGTGGTTGGGAGTTGAATTTGACGTGAAACTTCGAGCCATTCGATGGCGATCGACTTTCCGGATTGATCCACCAATCTCCAACCACCTAGAAGCGATTCGTCGAGGGCCCAAGGAATGGTCACAAAGGATCCAGGGCTTGCCGGATTTGGGAATGGCATCGCTTCGATTTCCAGCAAAGAATTTGAGGGGGATGTCAATTCGCCAGTGCCCAGCATCCATCGTGATGCGAGCAATGGACGCCCCGAGGTACTTTGGTCCCATTGACCAACCGTTACGAGTTTTTCCCATAGAGGGTGATAGGTTCCAATTGCCTCGTGCCAGTGTCCGCTCAAGGGGTTATTCGGCAGTAAAGGAGTCGAGTGCAGTTCTTCGCCAAAAACCTCGATGAGGTGTGTGCTCTGGGTGCCTTCACTGGGGTCGCTGCCGATGCCTAACAGCTGAGTGTTGGGCAATGCAACAAAGCCATTAGAAGACCAGTTTTCGCCGAACTCTAGGGTTTGCATTGCTAAGGCCGAGCCGTTCAAATCGAACTTGATTTGATTCCATCCAGCAGAAAGGTCATCGGTGATTTCATTCTCCAAAAGCACCACGATTGCCTCTCCTTCCAATGCGATGGCTTTTGCGCTATGGTTTTGACCGGGGCTGATGTTCAAGTGCACCCAGCCGTTGGTTCCGAATGTGGTGTCAAGTTGCCCATTGGCCAGATGCTTGGCCAAAAGCAATTCATAATGGTAAGCGTTGGAATAGGCTCCCGCGGCATACCAGTTTCCGTAGGGTCCTTCTGCCGCGCACCTGTAGTAACCTCCTATTTCGTGCCGATTGAATTCGGTAGCCACGCCGAGGGTATCGGTCACACTCGAATTGCCGAGGTCGACGATGAGCGATCCGTTTGTCCCAAACCCCGCCCAGCCTATGCCGTTTTCATCCATCCGCACCAGTGCCGGCATCTCCTTGTGAAAGCAGCATGGGTCTAGAACGTAGCCCAGTGCCAGTCCACCATTGGTGCCATCGGCTCCAGATTGAGCCCACCCGAGCACAGATTGAAAGGGGGATCCGAACGAAAAGGTCGAAATATTGGGCATGGTACTCGCGCCGTCGCTCCATTTGATTTGAATCCATTCGGATGAAAGACCGGCATTTTCTTCGGTGCTCACTCCGATTCCATTGGCCAGCGCCCAAAGGTTTCCGTCGGCATCGCTCCGAACGTGTATCAGTTGGACTTCAAGCGAGTCGAAGGCAGGCATTGGCAGCAGTGAGGTCGTTCCATCCTCTTCCACTCGCCAGACGTGCGGTAGGGCATCCCCATCGGCATCAAAGGCCTCGCTGGCGATGGCCAAAGCCCCTACCCATGGTGTGATTCCAACCGGCTGTTGCCAAAAACCGTCGCCCTCCAACCACCAACCTTGCTCTGCCCAGCTTTCATCTTGGTTCCAAGAAGATTGGCCTTGGGCCTTGGTCAAGGAAGCCAACGTAAGGCAAGCGAAGTTGGCAATTAGCAATTGACAGGACCAATTCATCAACGAATGATGTGCAGCCCTTGATGGGTTCCGTTTTCAGAAGTGATGATATAACTCCCATTCGTTAGTGACGGCAATGCCCATGGTTGACCTGCAGACAGGGTAGCCTTTCCAACGATCCGACCAAATGCATCATGAATTTGAAAATGCGTTGGACGAGATACGCCTTCAATTGAGATTTGGTTACTAGCTGGATTGGGATAAACGACCCACTGCTTGCCGGGTTGTCCCAAAATCGAGGCCGTGGCGTCATAGTTTTCAACGGGTTCGTCAATGGTGACATTGGTTCCGCCGGGGCCGCCGGGGCCACCTGCGCCGAAATTATCGGTGGCTACGACTCCGCGGTAAGCTGTAAAGAAATAGGGGTACTGAGGGTTCCAATTTTCATCTACGGTTGCAAAGTAGGCATAGGTCCCTGCGGGATATTCGGGGGTCACACATTCCCGACCATTGAAAATATCCAAGTGACCTTGCAGGGCGATGAATTCAAAATCCTCAATGTATGCGCCTAACACCGCCTCCACAGCTTCTGCTCCAGGCGGAATGGCAGGAGTGACAAGCTCGCCAACATCTGGTCCGTATTGATTCGGTGCTAGAACAGTGCCGTCGGGAAGGGTGTGTCGTACTTCAATGTCCCGCAGAGCATAGCTGGTTTCCATGCGAACAATTCCGCCCGTTCCATCTTCATTTGCAAAGCCAAAAGGGCCGTAAATAGGATAACCGTCAAATGCAAATCCGATGATGGGGCTATGTGCATCAGGATCAAGCTCCAAGAGGCCTGCGCTTGGGTAATCAGCGCAGACGGGATTGATGATATCCATTGAATTACTGAAGGGTGAAGGAATTAAATGGTGATGGTAATTCCCCATGGCAGGATGTCCTTTGGCGCAGTCAAATCCTGCTAATTCGAAGAAACCGCCGTTTTGATGCCAGTTATTTTGGTTGTTGTATGAAAAAGCATCCATCGCATTGAATGTTGGAACGCCATTGATCAACACAGCGGTATGCCCCAGACCTGTTGCCGTTCCGCCCGTCGGGCCTTCTTCCGGGTTGCGGGGAATGCGAAATAAGTAATCTGCATTTTGTGCTTGCGAAGGGTTGCCATCTCCGTATGGAGCAGTCGGATAACGCGGCACGCCAGTAGCATGCACATATACATTGCCGTCTGAAAATTGGACCAATTGTACATCGCATTCTATGCCATTGTCAACTAAGTTTCCGTTGTTCATGTAGTACGCTCCTGTTGTACCATCGGCATTGATCAACCAAGATTCAAGCTCTGGCTGAGCGTCCAGCGGACAAAGGCAAAAACCAAACATCATGGAGATAAACGCGGACAGTTTGAAGTGATTCATGAGAGTGAAGGGATAGAATGTGGAATGTAGCCGCGTGGGAGAAGATTCGTTCAATTTGGTTTTAGAATTTACCAACGCAGCCTCTGGAATTGTTCATAACCATGGTGGAAAGCCGTTTGAGTATTGGGTTTTGCAATGCGTTCTGCCTCGGAAATTGCTTAAGAATTAAAGCCCAAAAAGCATGAAAAGAATTTTTACCCTAATCATGGCGTTTGCCGCATTTGCGTTGCACGCCCAAGAACGATACCTAGACGAGGTATTCGAAAATGTAATCGTGACA
>CAJQKK010000050.1 GCA_905478895.1 uncultured Flavobacteriales bacterium
TCTTCCCATTCCGAACAGAGAAGTTAAGCCCACCAGCGCAGATGGTACTGCTTTCGCGGGAGAGTATGTCGACGCCGTTCTTAGGGCCCTCTTCGGAGGGCCCTTTTTTTGTCTTCACATTTTGAAAGTGCGTTCTCCATTCAATTAGTAGCTTCGAAGTCATGAATAATTTGGTAGCCATAGTGGGACGTCCCAATGTTGGGAAGTCAACAATGTTCAATCGTTTGACGGAGACAAAGGATGCCATCATAGATCCTACGAGCGGAACTACGCGTGACCGCAAGTACGGTCGTGCGGAATGGATAGGCCGGCAGTTCACGGTTATTGACACAGGCGGTTGGATCACAAAGAGTGATGACGCATTTGAGGCAGCTATTCGCGCGCAGGTTCAAATAAGTATTGAAGAAGCAGCTGTCATTGTCTTTATGGTAGATTCCCAAACAGGTCTCACAGACTTGGATGAAGACATCGCACGTTTGCTGAGAAAGAGTGGGAAAGAGGTTGTTTTGGCGTGTAATAAAGTGGACACTGCTTCACACGATACCTTCTCTTCCGAGTTTTACAAATTGGGTCTCGAATCAGCGGTGCATCCGGTGAGTTCATCCAGTGGTTATGGAACGGGTGATTTTTTGGATGCGTTGGTCGCATTGCTCCCAGCCGAGCCGATTACTGAGGAATCGGGCGTACCGAAGTTCGCTGTCGTTGGAAAGCCAAACGTTGGAAAGAGCACGTTGATCAATACATTGGTCGGCAAAGAGCGCAATATTGTCACGGACATTGCTGGAACGACACGTGATAGTGTTCACACCGATTTCAACCTTTACGGTTTTGACTTTGAGTTGATCGATACAGCTGGATTGCGGAGAAAAAAGCAGATTGAAGACCAGCTGGAGTTTTATAGCACGGTGAGAACCATTCGTTCCATTGAACAAAGTGACGTTTGCTTGCTTTTATTGGATGCTCAAAATGGAATGGAACGCCAGGACCAAGCCATCTTTTGGCAAGTGGTAAATAGCTACCGAGGAGTGGTTATTCTGGTCAACAAGTGGGATTTGATCTCGAAGGATACAGGCACCATGAAGGAATTTGAAGCTTCCATTCGGGAAAAGATTGCTCCATTCACAGATGTCCCCATTGTTTTCACCTCCAACCTCACCAAGCAACGCATCTTAAAAGCGTTTGAGGTGGCGATGGAGGTTTTCGAAAACCGCAAGCGCAAGATTTCCACGAGTCAACTGAATGACTTTTTGCTGCCGATCATGAAGAATCAGCCCCCGCCGATGTACAAGGGGAAAATGGTGCGAATCAAATACGTGACTCAAATACAGTCGCAAACTCCAACATTCGCTTTTTACTGCAATCTCCCTCAGTACGTGAAGGATCCGTACAAGCGGTTCTTGGAGAATCACATTCGGTCGGAATACAATTTATCCGGTGTGACCATCCGTTTGTTTTTCCGTGAAAAATAGGATTGTCTCGGCCTTAGGGCGAAGCCTATCGTTTAGCGAAAGCTAACCTTTCCAGTAGCTACATCGTAGATGGCTCCGGCGATGAGAATGGTTCCATCGGCCTCCATCGACCGAAGAATATCACTTTCCTTTCGAATGCGATCGCAAACCAAGTCCACGTTGCTTGCGACACAGCGATCAATGGCTGCATCAGACGGGTTGTCGCCTACTTCAGAACGGATGGCTGTTACAGCCGGCTCTATGCGTTGAAGAAGTCCAGTGAGGTTTCCGTCTTCGAGTTGGGCGTAAGTGCCCTTAACGGCGCCACATTGGGTGTGACCAAGAACCAAAATTGCTTTGGAGCCCGCGTACTTGCATGCGTATTCCAATGAGCCTAAAATGTCACCATTGACAGTGTTACCTGCTACGCGAGCCACGAATAGATCACCGATTTCAGCATCAAATAGTTCTTCAATTGGGGCTCTGCTGTCGATGCATCCGAGCACGGCGGCGAAAGGTGCTTGGCCACTGGCGGCACCTTCGAGCAAGGCTTTTCGTTCGCGTTTCACCGATTTCAGACTTACAAAACGGTCATTTCCCGCTCTGAGCAAGTCCATGGCGTCTGAAGCGCTCAGGCTCTGCTGGAATTCGGGTGTGATAGCGCCGTGCAATTGAAGGTAGTTGTCAATCTGGGTCATTGTGAGCTTTGCTTGCTATTCTGAACGCAAAAATAGGATGCACTTTGATGATTGCCGAATGTTGAATCTTAAAAATATTCAAATTTCGGCACAGCGTCTAAAATACAGCCCGTGCGATTTCCGCTGTAGGATTGGCCTTGCCCATCGTGTAAAAGTGAAGAACCGGAACGTTAGCCGCCTTGAGTTCTTTGGCTTGCCGTATGCACCAGGCTACTCCTGCTTCTTTGACTGCCTCTTTCGAAGTGGCATTCTCCACCATCCGCACCAATTCATCGGGCATATTCACATGAAAATTCTGGGGCAATGAAGTCAATTGACGCTTTGTAGTAAGGGGCTTCAATCCGGGGATGATGGGGATTTCAATCCCATGTTCTCGGCACTTTGAAACAAAATCAAAGTAAGCTTGATTGTCAAAGAACATCTGGGTGATGATGTACTCCGCCCCATCCTCAACTTTTCGTTTCAGCCATCGGAGGTCACTGGATAAATTGGGCGCTTCGAAATGCTTTTCGGGGTACCCAGCAACTCCGATGCAGAAATCAGTAGCATTTGAATTTTTCAATTCGGAGTCCAAGTACTTGCCACGATTCATATCGGCCACTTGATTCACCAGATCGATCGCATAACTGTGTCCATCGGCTTCACCCTTGAACCTTCCTTCCCCTCGGATGGGATCTCCCCGGAGCACGAGAACGTTTTCTACGCCCACAAAATCAAGATCAATCAAGGCATTCTCCGTTTCCTCTTTGGAGAATCCACCACAGATGATGTGGGGTACAGTATCCAGGTTGTATTTGTGACTGATGGCAGCGCAAATCCCCACTGTTCCAGGTCGTTTACGGACCGTTCGCTTTTTCAAAAGACCCCCGGTCATTTCCCGGTACAGGTATTCTTCCCGATGGTAAGTTACGTCGACGAAAGCGGGGTTGAACTCCAAGAGCTGCTCCACCGTTCCGTGGATTTGTTGGATGTTTTCGCCTTTCAACGGGGGAAGCAATTCAAAGCTAAAAAGCGTCTCCTTTGCTTCCGAAATGTGTTGTGTGATTTTCATGCGTCAAGTAAATTAGCGGACAACCAACGCTTCATGCTCGCAACGGTGAGATTTCTCCGTTGAGCTAGATCATTGATTTGGTCATCAGCGATGAGCCCAACTCCCAAATAGCGTGATTCAGGATGGGCGAAATAATATCCTGAGACGGCTGAAGCCGGTTGCATGGCCAGTGTTTCGGTGAGTGTGGCCTCAACAGTATTCTCCGCGTCGAGCAATGTCCAGATTTGCTTTTTATCCAAATGGTCAGGGCAAGCGGGGTAGCCAGGGGCCGGTCGGATGCCTTGGTATTGTTCTTTGATCAGGGCCGCGTTGCTGAGGGATTCCTCCGGCGCGTACGCCCACGTTTCACGACGAACTTTTTGATGCAGCCATTCCGCCAATGCTTCCGCTAGGCGATCACCCACGGCTTTGATCAAAATTGCCTGGTAATCATCGCCTTCTGCGACCTGATGGTCGGCCAACGGGTCGATACCATGCACGGCAACAGCGAAGCAACCGAGGTAGTCACAGGGCGCTTGGCCTGGGGCGATGAAATCTGCCAAGGAACGTTGA
>CAJQKK010000051.1 GCA_905478895.1 uncultured Flavobacteriales bacterium
AAGATTCGAGGCTCTCGTATATCCGGACATCGAGGTGCTGCCAATAATCCAACCCCGCTCGTTTGAGGCGGCTATCCGAAAGCTCAAATCCAAACGGTTCAATCAAATGCAATGTCGAACCGGAAGCCAAGCTCAGCCGACCAATATTACCCGTATTGTTGGGGATTTCTGGCTCTACAAGTACGATGTTGAATCCCATTTAATCCGTTTATTTCCCGTTAGACATTTTCGTCTTTGCAAATGGCAGCGCAGCAGACGTAATGCAACATTGCTCTTCTCAAAAGAACGCACAAATCGCAGGCAGAACAAACGGAATTGTTAAGATAATGTCACATTTCGCCTTCAATTCCCAACGTATGTAACAAAAAGCACACAGATTATTAAAGCGGATGAATACATTCCTCTCGAAATTAGAATCAGATCCTACCGAACGACTACCCTGGACATCGTCAAAAAATGATCAATACCTTATCATGAAGCATTTTACTCTCCTTTTTCTGTTGTTATTTGCTGGGCATAGTGCCTGCGCACAATCCACTGTCGGTGAATTCATCGCAAACGCAGCAACCGCGAATCACCTCGAGGCCATTGCCTCCAATTTCGGTTTGAGTGATATATTGCAAGACGCAGCAGAAGTAACTGTATTTGTGCCATCGGATGATGCTGTGGAAATTTACGCGGCTTCCCTGGGTTTCGAAATCGGAGACTTTCTCATTTCTGATGAAGCCGAAAAGATGGCCAAGTACCATGTCCTACTGGACCAAACTTTTCTTTATGCCGGCATTGCTGATGAGGCCGAAGTTTTAACCGCTGCTGGAACAAGCATGACATGCACCCATCAAAATGGCATCGCCAGTGCCAATGATGCGAACGTGACCACTGCGGATGTAGAGTTGAACAATGGTGCAGTGCACCTGATTCAAGAAGTCATTGAACCGAACATGAGCGTGTACGATTGGATTGACTCGAGTTCCAATCACAACTATGTCAAGATTGCAATCGATAATGCGGGTCTGGAAGAAGCGATGCAAGCGATCACAACCATGACTTTCTTCGCGCCAACTGACGCCGCATTCCTCGATTTCGCTGACGCCAATGGGATTACGATTTATGACATCCTTTTCAGCCCAGATCTCAGTTCGATCTTGATGACTCATCTGATTGATGAATCGCTCATGTACGGGTCGGATTTGCTCGAATTTGGCCCCGCCACCTCGGCATCTGGTGACAACCTGTTCGTTTGGGTGGACGCCTCCGAAACTGCTGTAGTCAATGGCGCGCCCATTGTCGAAGCGGATGTCTTAACCCACAATGGCCTGGTTCATTCCATCCATGGAATCATTCAACCCGTGAGCTTACTGTCAGACATTCTTCAAGAACAAGGCTTGACCATTCTGGACACATTGCTCACTGAGGTTGGTCTGAATCCATCGATCAATTTTGATGTCTTTCAATACACCCTCTTCGCTCCGACCGATTCGGCAATTCTCGACTTCATGGCGGCGACTGAAAATACATTGGAGACCATCCTGGAAGATCCTGAAGGACTGATGGAAGGACTACTGTATCATTTGACAGAAGGAATCACATATGCCGAACAACTGACCGATGGGATGGAAATTCTCATGGAATCAGGGCCAATGGACTACGCCACCATTTCATTTGAAGGCGACAGTGTCTACATCAACGAATCCCTCGTTCTTGCCACCGATCTCACAACCCTCAATGGCGTTGTGCATGTGATCGACCGAGTGCTGGAGCAGCCTGAAACGGGATGCATGGACGAAATGTCTTGCAATTACAATGATGATGCTGTCATTGACGACGGTTCATGCTACAACATTGAGGCAATCCTCACCCTCACAGCCAACGTGTGCGTCGGTGGATCAAATGGCTCAATTTCCGTCGATTCCGTGCTGTATGCGCAAACATCCGATTTGACTTTCAGTCTTTTCGATGAAGCCGGAGTAGAAATTTCCGCCAATGAAACCGGACTTTTTGAAGACCTCTCTTCTGGAGACTACTTCTTCGGAGTCCAAGATGGAGATGAATGTAGTGATGCATTCTTGGTGACCATAGCCGAGCCGGATGCCGAGCCCTTGGAATTGGAAGTCACTTCGACGCAAAACGAGGATGGAACCATCCAAGGGACAACGACGATTACCGGCGGTGTACCACCTTATGATGTGGCGTGGTTGGATGTGGCAACCGAAGAAGCTGTGGACGCCACGAACCTTGAGAATGGGACTTATCTCATCGTTGTGACAGATGAATCAGGTTGCAGCGTTTCACAAGAAATCACCATTGATTACAGTTCATCAATTGCGCCGGTGTTTGCCTCGGCATTCCGCATTTACCCGAATCCTACCCAAGGCACGTTCCGGCTGGAAACCGCTCAAAACGGTCCCGTTCAATTCAATGTCTTTGCCATAAATGGAACAAAGGTTTTGGAGTGGAATGGCTCAAGCACTTCCGCCGTTGCTTTTGATCTCAGCTCATTCCCAAATGGCATGTATACGGTTCAGGTGATTCAAAAGAACACCGTCACCCAAGAATCACTTTTGAAAGTCAAATAATCCCGCAGTCATGGCCATGATATTTGGACGACTGCATCCATTTGAATAAATCGCATCAAACACCTATATTTTGGGGAGTAAAGCCAGATTTAAACCTACTGAATAATCCACCCGACCATCGACCTCTAACTGATGACTATTCCAAACGCAAATACGCTGAATATTGCAGACGTTGACCTCAAATTAACATTCGGTCCGGATTTGACGAAGGAAATCTTGCGCAGTGGCCGATTGATGTCCTTTGATCGCGACACAGTTGTTTTCCGTGAGGGCGAGCAATTGAATTGGGCCCTTATCTTGGTGGAAGGCAGTGTACAACTGTATCACAAGAACTTTGAACGAGACCGAGAATTGATGCTCTACGAGGTTACACCTCATGAGCCTTCAAAACTCTCATGCGTCACCTTTTACAATGACGAAGCAAAGGTTAGCATGTGCGCAGTTGCAAAGAGAGGGACGACTTTGCTTTACATCCCAACGGATATCATGGCAAACTGGGCGGAAACGAGCTTGGAATGGAACCAAATGGTAATTCGGTCGTTTCGAGAGATTTTTGATGCCTTGGTTTGCACGTTAAAAAGCACAGGGACCTCTTCGCTGGATGAGCGAATCAAATTCTTCCTTACCTGCCGTGCAGATGCTCAAAAGTCGGATTTCATCCATATGACACACGAGCAGATTGCCAATTCTGTTGGCACTTCGCGCGTGGTGGTCTCTCGGATTTTGAAAGAACTGGAAGTTAAAGGTGATATCCGGCTGTCTCGGGGCCAAATTGAATTGCTGCACCACGAAAGTATTGAAAAGCCTTTGATTAAGAATTGAATATGGAGGGCTAAAAGCGGTCCGTTCCGAACGAACTACCGAAATGGCCCTTTACACATCGTTGAACGAATCCTTAAACCTTTCATTATGAAAACTTCTTTAACATTAACCATCCTCGGAGCTTACAACGCTTTGATGGGCCTCATGATGCTTTTTGCACCCGAAACGATGGCCTTGCAAATGGTCGGTGAAACCCGAGCAACTGAGACGCCCGAATTGCTTGAAATGG
>CAJQKK010000052.1 GCA_905478895.1 uncultured Flavobacteriales bacterium
GACCTTCTTGTGTATTGGTGCTCCAAAAAGCTCCCCTACAAATCCTCCCGGAAGTCCATAGTGCAAAACATCTTCCATTAAAACGCCACCGTCAGATTCGGTGAATCGGTGTAAGTGATGCCAGAACCGATAAGGCCCAAAGCGCTGTTCATCAATGAAGTAAGACCCCGGAACCGCTTGAGTAATCTCGGTCACCCAATTCATCGGAATGCCCAAAAATGGTCGGATTCGGTAGGTGATGATTTGCCCAGTGAAGGTAGGCTCGTTTGCACCTGTTAGAATTTCGAAGGACATGTCCTCGGGTGTGATTCGATCCAAATTCCCAGGCACACTGAAAAAGTCCCAGGCCTCCTGCAATGTAATGGGAAGCCATTGCGTGCTTTCTAAACGGTGCATTTTCATAACTAAGAAACGAATCCATGGCTCGGATTGTTCAGTTCAATTTGCGTAAAAAAAATGAAGCATCCGCCGTTGCAGATGCTTCACTACGATTCACAACTAGGTCCTCCAAGGACGTAAACGTCCCATGACCTGTACTCAAATATAATTCATTAAAAGGCTAAATACAACATTTAGTGGTTTTATTATATACTTACAGCTATCATTATTTCGACTCAAAAATCAAGACAATACACCACCCTAAAAACACAAAGTCAAGGTCTACCTTTGCCCCATGTCCTCCAAGGCTCACTTTCTTCCATTGTTCATCTGCATCAACGTGATTGCACTTGTCATGATCCCAAGTGCTGAATGTTCCGCTCAATCACTGGCTGAGCAGTGGTCCTCGCGTGTTCAACAACGGTCTGAATTGTTGGATTTTCGCGAATTCGAACGCGCCAACCCCGACTGGAAAGTGCAGGAATCGAAACCATCATTGAAAGCGGCTGTTCCGGCATTGGATGAACTGGAGACGGCTTTGCTGCCTTGGGGAGAGAACAAACCGGCCATTGACCAAACCATGCAGGTTTTATTTGAGAACAATTACCACTGTGCCCAAATTATCGGAGTTCTGCATGGTCGGTATGGCGGATTCATCGAGCGCGAATTGGAGGCTGCCTCTTTGCCCAGTTCGTTTCAATGGGTCGCTGGATTGATCTCAGTATTCAATGCCGCACATGAGGAAAAAGGTGCTGCTGGCATTTGGGGAATTAATAGCGATTTGGGTCAGGCCCATGGACTCATCCAAGCAAACGGCATCGACCAGCGAAAACTCGTGGTCGAGTCGACCCGGGCATTCGTTCGAGAATTGGAACGCCTGGAACGCAGATTCCCCAACGATGCGCACCGAGTGCTTGTCGCTTATTGGAAAGGGATGGCATACGCCACGCGATGGACTGGGAAACCGGGATACGACAAAAGCATCGATGAGCAGCTAACGCTGTTGAAGGTATTAAGCCGCTTCATGGTCAACATTGAGCGTCCCTCATTTGACCTGGATTGGGTGGAACAGGCCCAAACATGGCAACCCCTTCCCTGCGAAGGCGAAGGCATCAACCGCAGTCAGCTCATAGCAGAGGGTGTAATCAATGGGCCGGCACTATCCGCGCTTCTGCCTTGGTGGACTTCCGATTTTTTGTCTTGCGCAGACGCACAAAAATATGGGACAAGCATTCCTCGCCCCCATGCAGAGCAGCTCGAACTAGCCCCCGAACTGCCGAAGACAGACACCCCGAGTGGTGAGACCGTTCATGCAGAACCGAGCCTTCCGTCCGTTGCCGTGATTGAAGAATCTGCCTCTATTGCAGCAGTTCGTTGCATTCTGCATACCGTAAAAAAAGGAGATACCCTTTGGAATATCGCTCAGCGCTATCCTGGCACAACCCCAGAGGATTTGGCAGAAATAAATGAAATCTCTGATTACATTCGCATCGGCCAAACCCTCTGTGTGCCGGATTTAAAATGAAACCCAACAAGCAGCCGGTCTCCCGCTCCATCGCTTTCCTAGCGGCTGTATTCTTGGCCCTATTTATCTTCCTCTCTCGCCCCGCCTCTTTGGAGACCCTCATCTGGAAATTCCCGCGCTGGGTCGACCTTCAAGAAGAAGACTCCACGGTCACTGTCGAAGAAATCAAAACATTGCTGGACAACTACCAGCAATTCTCTATTCAGGAAGTAAAGGATACACTGGAAACTGCTCCAAGCTTGGCATCCGCAATAGAAGCAGATTCTTTGCATCCCATCACTCCACTGCCCGCGGAAGCCGTCTCGGTGGGAGGCGAATCGTATGCTCGTGAAGATGCCGGAGATGTCTTACACCCCGATCTGTTGCTGCAAGGAAACGAACGCGCGTTTGAGCGCTTAGCATCGTTTTTTTCTAAACTTAACAGGCCATTGCGCTCTCCGAGCTTGCATATCTTTCACTTTGGAGACTCGCAAATTGAAGGCGATCGCATCACGGGTGTACTTCGTTCTAAATGGCAGGAAACATGGGGTGGTTCAGGCCCTGGATTTCTCGCGCCTGCCCAACCCATTCCTTCCCTTTCCATGAGACAGGAATGGTCCAGCCATTGGAAACGATTCACCCGCTTTGGTAAAGTGGACAGCACCATTGAGCACAACCGGTATGGAATGTTCGCCGCTTTTGCACAGCACGAAAACAGCATGGATGAAATTTCACCATGGATACGATTCACACCTCATCCGAGAAGCTTCAAACGGAATCGAATCTTTGACCAAATTCACCTCGTTCTGGGCCGGACTGACACTGCTTCATCGCTGACCTTGGAATTGAATAACGACACGCTAAAATCAATTCAACTGGAAGTTGACTCCTTACACTCGACACTCGTTGTACCAATTCCGCAAGACAGCACGGCAGTGGGCTCTTTCGAGTCATTGAAAATCAGTTTTGAAGGAATCTCTCCCGAATTCCACGCCGTTGGGCTTTGGTCTAAATCCGGAATTGTCGTCCACAATGCCGCTATGCGTGGCAGTTCTGGCACCTTATTTCGGCAATTGAATCGAGTACAATTGACCGCCCAGCTTCAATCTGTTCGCACCGAAATGATCATGCTCCAATTCGGAGGAAACGCGGTACCCTACCTCAAGGATTCCACCTCAATCCGAAGGTTTGGTGGTTGGTTTGCTTCGCAAATCCGATTGTTTCAAGCGATTCTTCCGGAGGTGCCCATCCTCGTGATCGGTCCGTCTGACATGTGCGAGAAAAAGGGAACGCGCATGCAGACTTACCCCATGCTTCCATTTGTACGTGACGTCATGAAATCAATCACCATGCAAGAGAATGCCCTTTATTGGGATGTTTTTGAAGTCATGGGTGGCTCCGGATCAATGGCTGCCTGGGTTGAATCATCTCCCCCACTCGCCAGTCCAGACCACGTGCACTTCACCCCCCAAGGGGCCCGAGAAATCGCCAATCTTCTCAATAAAAGCCTCCAAACCGAATGGGCACTTTGGCAGGCTTGGCAGGCGGATTTGACCTTATCCGATGCGCTATGATGGGGTATAAGCGCATCATCATCAGCTGCACCTTAACAGCCACCGCGGCGTCCGCTGTATTTTGCCAATCGTTGCCACAACGTGGCGTTCAAACAGCCCCAGCAATCGCCGCTGAAATCCCAATGAACAGCGACTCCTTCACCCGGCTGTGGGCAACGATGGACTCCATTCATCATCGCCAAGCCGCAGAGCTATCCATTCTGTACATCGGTGGGTCACATATCCAAGCGGGATGGATTGGGCATTTTATTCGTGAGCAAATGACCCTGCTGGGCCCAAGCGCTTCTTGGAGCAGAGGATTGATGCTGCCGTATCGTCTGGCCAAAACCAACACCCCCACTCACTTTCGCACGGAGATGACAGGGAATTGGACAGGCCTGAGATGCCCACAATCCAGTTGGGAAACGAGCAGTCAAGTCAGGTTCAACGGCACAGGAATTCAAGCACGAACAGCATCAAGTCTAGCATCTATTCAGCATGTGGCATATTTGCCTGACTCCGCACGATTCAGTTCGAATGCAATTGATATCTGGACCAACGCACGAGCGAATGAGTTTGCGATCGATGCAGGCAAGGTGGGGATGAACATCACACCGTTGGAAGACGAAATTGGGTGGCGCATTGCCTTGGATGCGCCGATCGATACCCTTCGATTGACTTTCCAATCTTCTTTGAATCGATCCGACCCGATCGCTTACGAAGGCCTCTATGCATCGCGCGAGGGGAATTCCCCGCACCTCGTATTCAACGAGTGGGGCCACAACGGACTGCACATCGCTGACGTAAACACTTGCTCAGACTTTTCACACTTGATTGAACGAATGAACCCCGATC
Source organism: uncultured Flavobacteriales bacterium (assembly GCA_905478895.1). Lineage (GTDB taxonomy): Bacteria > Bacteroidota > Bacteroidia > Flavobacteriales_D > Sanyastnellaceae > UA16. The sequence goes on from CAJQKK010000052.1 coordinate 4,291, forward strand.
TCATCATCCTAGGAATTGGATTGAATGATGCGATGAATGAAGGTGGTTTCAAGATTCAGAGCTTCGCTACGGAATATTCAAAGGCCATAGCGAGCATCCAAAAAACGGCACCGCTGGCCGCTCTTCTGCTTTTGAGCAATACCCCCGTTCACCAGCCATCTAAAATTGCAGAGGAACAATCTGCACGAATCCAATCATTTCTGCAGTCGTGCGCCGCAACAGGTGATTTTGGATTTTTTGATTTGGGAATGGCCCTTGGAGGACAAAAAAACACAGCAACTTGGTTGGCTAACGATTGGCTTCAACCTGACGGAATTCATTACACCCGGGAGGGCTATGGTCAAATTGCACGCCTGCTTTATGGGGCAATATCCCAAGCTTATCAATGCGATTTTCATTCCCGTAATTCGAATGAACCATGAGCGCCCTTGACCTCAGCCCAAGCCAATCGTTCACCTTTCTTTCCCCCGAATTTTGGGGGTTTATGGCTTTCGTATTGGTTGGAATATGGGCCAGCGAACACAAGCTCCGGGTTCGGAATGCTTTCCTCTTTTTCGTTAGTCTTTTGTTCTACTGGAAAACCAACGGCTGGTTCGTAGGACTGTTGGTTTTGTCCACAACCATTGACTGGGGAATTGGATGGCAAATTCATCGGTCCGAAGGTGTTCGAAGAAAGCTATGGTTAGCCGCCAGTGTTATCGCCAACTTGGGGATGCTCTGCTTTTTCAAGTATGCCTATTTCTTTGCCGATGCGCTGAGTCCGCTGCTCGGAACGCATTGGAATCCACACCTTGCACTTGGTCAATGGTCCAACGCGCATTTAGGAACCACATTTCGCGTGGATCAAATCCTGCTGCCTGTCGGCATTTCATTTTACACCTTCCAAACGTTATCGTACAGCATTGATGTTTACCGTAGGCAAATTGCCCCTTGTTCGAGCCTATTGGACTTCGGATTCTTTGTGAGCTTTTTCCCTCAGCTTGTGGCCGGTCCAATTGTCCGGGCCAAGGATTTTATCCCTCAACTTCATCAGCCTTATTCCCTGACAAAAAGCGAGTTTGGAATGGCTCTTTTTTGGATCATCAATGGGTTGATTAAGAAGATCTGGCTGGCGGACTACTTGGCCGTCAATTTGGTTGATCGTGTTTTTGCCAACCCTGGCAGCTTCAGTGGGTTCGAAAATCTTCTAGGGCTCTACGCTTATAGCTTGCAGGTTTATGCTGATTTCAGTGGATACACGGACATGGCTATTGGCATTGCTTTGTTAATGGGGTTCCGCTTGCCATTGAATTTCAAATCCCCCTACAAAGCACGTAGCGTGGGCGAGTTTTGGCAGCGCTGGCACATCAGCCTCTCGAGCTGGCTAAAAGATTACCTCTACATACCCATGGGAGGAAACCGCACTGCGAGCAGATTCACATACGTCAGTTTGGGCTTCTTTCTGCTCTTTTTTCTGCTGCTACTCCCGAGCACAGGTGCTCGGCTCATTGCGATGGGGTGCATTCTTCTCATCGTTGCCACTTTGCTGGCATTCCCAAGCCAACGCAATCGGTTCAGCACCAATATTAATTTAATGGTCACCATGCTCCTCGGTGGATTGTGGCATGGAGCGAGTTGGAACTTTGTGCTTTGGGGAGCCTTGAATGGAATCGGCTTGATCGTATACAAAGGTTGGCGCCACATCAGTCCATGGGAAAAACGAAACCATTGGTGGAAGCATGCCATTGGCATGCTATTAACCTTCCACTTCATCTCTGCCACCCGAATTTGGTTTCGCTCCGGAAGTCAAGTGACATGGGAAAATTTGAGCCAACCGCATCAAATCTGGAACGAATGGTTCACAGCGAACACTATGCTCACCCAGATTACTCAACGCTTCTGGAGGAGTCCTTTCGCCGAGATTATGGAAGCGAATCGTTACGTCCTGCTCATCATGGCAGCAGGCATGGCGATTCACCTCGTGCCAGAAAGGTGGAAGATGAACTACCGAAAAGTCTTTTCTGAATCTCCGCTGATCGTGCAATTTGGAACGACCTTGGCTGCGATTGGGCTGGCTTATCTTGGCATGAGCTCAGGACTCCAGCCCTTTATTTACTTCCAATTCTAAAAGCCGCCGATACAATGATTACTCAACAACCTCTACTTCCTGGTATGCACTGCAGTTGCTGCTCGCATGTGCGCAAGAAGTCATGATCACGGCTATGGAAAGCATTCCCATCGCAAAAATGAGAACTTGTTGGATGCGCACGTGGTTAATTTTGTCTGAAAACATAGCGAAGAGGTTTCATCCCTTAAACGAGATCGAGTCAAAATTAGTACATCTTTTTGACTTTCGCGATAAAAACGAATGAGATCATGACCTCACCAACCCCATCTGCACCTCAAAATCCGCTCCGCATTCTTTTCGGAACCATGGTCGTGCTCCAGTTCATTCTTCTCGTAGACTTCATCATTGAGCCCGACGAGGCAAGCATCCTGAATGCATTATTTCACTTTATTCAAGAGCAGCGAAGCGCGCTGCTGTTGGCACAATTGTTCGGTTGTGCCATTTTATTTGTCGACGCCATTGTGCGCTTTGACCACCTCAAGCACCGCTGGCTTCATTGCATCGGAATTGGACTCTTAATTTGCCACTGGATGTTTCAAATGTTCGTGCACTTCCTGTCCAGCTCCTACCTCGTTTGATTTTATTTAATCCTGTTGGTATTGATAATCTGAATCATCAAGTCGTTCGGGTATGGAACGAAACAGCTCAAAACGCTGTTGAATGAAGCGAATGAACTCGTATTGGCTCCATTCCTGCAATAGCTCGTCCCCCGGGTCACTGAATGCGATGAAATCATCGAACTCATCGGGTTCCAGCAAAATAATTTCATAGTTCACATACTTCACAAAGAGTTCCCTCAGCAAAGCGTGCCGGCGATCACGGTTTTCAAATTGAGCCACCAACCGCTTGCTCTTTTCCTCCCGATTCAGCATCTGATAGAGAAATGTGATGGGACTGCTCAACGCATCGACAGATGTCAGTCTGAAATCTTCTTCATTGTATCCCAGGGTCTCGATATCGCGCAAGATTTCGCGCAGTTCACGCGGAGCCACTACTTCTGCCGTGCCGACTTCAACAGACAATCGATGCAATCGCACTTCCCATTCCCATTGTTTCCCTTGGACTGGAGCCACACGCTCGCGTGTATGAAAACCAATTGCACCGAATGCGATCGTATCTCCCGGGCACACTGCAAGTAGAAATTGTCCCCTCTGATCTACAAATTGTCCTCCTCCATCCATGCCCCGATTGACCACCATCGCCGCAGGTATCATCCTTCCGGATTCATCTACGACGGAACCCGAAATAAACATCAGGCTATCGCAACGGTCACTCAACCCGTTTTGACCGGAAGCTGCTCCAACGACCAGAACCGACAAAACCCAACACAACGTTCGTAAAAAAGTGAACAACATACCTGCAAGATAGGACGCTTCGGTTGTTAACTTGGGCTCATGGCCGACCAATTGTCCCCGTCAAATCGTTCCAAAGATGCCGCACAAAAAGCGGCGAAAGGCCGCATTTCGAATGCACGAAGCCTGAATAGGGACCCAATGGAATGGGCCCATGAAATCCGACAAGGAAACCGCACGGCACTGAGCCAGGCCATCACCTTAGCTGAAAGTACCAACCCGCCGGATCAATTGATGTTGGATCATTTGCTTCAAGCCATTGCTCCAGCCAACGCGAAGAAGAATTCGATCCGCATCGGAATCACAGGCGTTCCAGGTGTGGGTAAAAGCACGTTCATCGAATGTTACGGGC
>CAJQKK010000053.1 GCA_905478895.1 uncultured Flavobacteriales bacterium
AGATTCCAGCGGTCACGCACGTCGATGGCTCAGGGCGATTGCAAAGTGTCTACCGAGACGTCGCACCGCGCTACCATGCCTTGATCAGCGCGTTTCACGCCAAGACCGGCGTGCCGATTTTGCTCAACACGAGCTTCAATGAAAATGAACCGATTGTGAATGCGCCGGAGCATGCGTTGGCTTGTTACCAGCGCACGAGCATGGACATGTTGGTGTTGGGGAATTGTGTGGTGAAACGAATAAGCCCATGAAAAAAGTTCTCATCACTGGAGCTGCTGGTTTTATTGGCTCGCGCATCTGCGAATTATTGGATGGCTCCAATACGTCGGTTATTGCCATTGATAATTTCGATCCATACTACGACGTATCGCTGAAACGGTATCGCTGGAATAAGCTGCAGCCATTGGATCATGTGCAATGCCAGGAATTGGACATCACCGATGTGCCTGCGCTGGAAGCCCTCTTCGAAGCGCATTCGTTCGATGCCGTTGTCAACATGGCCGCAATGGCCGGTGTGCGATTCAGCATCGAAAATCCAACCAAATACTTTCGAGTGAATGCACAGGGATTCGTCGGACTCCTTGAGACCATGAGAAAATATGGTGTCACCCAGGTCGTGCAGGCAAGCACCTCCTCCTTGTATGCCGGGCTTCCAATGCCGTTCTTGGAAACCCTCGATGTCCGCACTCCCATTTCCCCTTACGCCGCATCAAAATTGGGCGCTGAAGCTTTAGGATACACATACACCCATTTGCATGGATTTGACGTCACCGTGTTGCGTTACTTTACTGTCTACGGGCCGGCTGGACGGCCGGATATGGCGCCATTTCGATTTGTTGAATGGTGCATACGGGAAGAGGAAATTCAGTTATTTGGAGACGGCAAACAATCACGAGATTTTACCTTTGTCGATGACATCGCCCGTGGAACCATTCTAGCCTTAAAAAAGCGGCTTTCGGGATTTGAAATCATCAATCTAGGTGGAGGCGGTGAACGCACGACCATCCTTGAGATGATTGAGATGATTGGTGAATTCGCTGGGAAAGAGCCGAACATCAAATTCCTTCCCGTTGCACAAGGCGATATGTTGCATACTTCTGCTTCGATTGGAAAGGCAAGAAGGCTCTTGGATTGGGAGCCACTGACGAGTTTAACTTCAGGACTCAAGGATTCGCTTGAATGGCACAAGAATATCAAATGATTGCATCTTCAAAAATAAAGGAGCTCTCAAGAATTGCTCAATTCATTCTAATGAATTGTTTGCCCAGAATTCAATTGAGGAAAAAGACTGAGTCCCTCAACATTCTGTTCTTAGTGCCGTTGTATCATACCAATATGCTCGCAATGGTTGAAAGTCTGAAGCGAGCCAATCACTCAATTGGTGTCATTGCAGCAAAAGAAGAAAATATTGAGAACTATGAACTGTTATCACCTTTATTCCTAAAAAAAATCATTGAGAGCGAACAATCGCTCGAAGCCCTTCCTTTCAAATTGCCGGATTTGATTTTCTTGAGGGATCATCACCCTAGCATGATTGAGATCGCTAACAAACTCGCAGGGCCTCAGACGAAACTTTATCATTACAACCAAAAGCCCCTGAGGAGAAAAAGAGGGATTAGAAATCTTATTAAAGATCTGAAAAGGCTTCGAGCACACCAAATCAAAGGAGTACCACTGCATGGATTTTCACCGGTCGACCACCATGAAAGCATTAATAATCGATGGCCAAAAAAACTACTTACACGCACCTTTAACTTCCCCGTTTTTGAATACCCCTGTGCCGACTCAATTCCCTTAACACCTTTGAAACGTATTCAAGTTCTTATGGTGGGGAAACTAGCACAACCAAGAAAAAGGCACTTTTGGTTCATTGACGCATTGAAATCCTCTGGAATCCAAGTACACTTAAAAATCTGTGGTTCAGGACTGGATTTGGAATTTGATGACGGCACAAGAAGCAGAGAATATTATTTTGAATTGAAGAAATGTGCTGAGTCTACCGATGATTCAGACCCGCTGCTCATCACACTGCATGAAGATATCAATTTTTACGAATTGAGTAAGTACTATTCTGAAGCGCAAATCTTCGCCCTCCCTTCTGTGCAAGAAGAATTCGGAATTTCTGTTCTTGAAGCGATGGCACATTCCTGTGCAGTCATTGTTTCAGACGAATGCGGCTCTGCTCGCCATATTACCGATGGAGTCGATGGCTTGGTATTTCCATCAGCTGACTACATTGCTTTCGAAAAAAAAGTTCATCGTTTGCTTCAGGATAGCGCGCTTCGAATTTCGATTCAAAACCAAGCAAAACGCACCACCACCAAAAAACATAATTATTCTCAGTTTGCTGAATCCATCGAATCACTCGCTAATCAGTAGATTCATCAGAAAAACAAACTCGATTCCATGAACCTTATGTCATCGTCCATTCATTGCCAATACAGCAACATAGATTAGTTCAAGACTCACTTCGAATGCTAAACTTAAAAATCGTTTACCTCCAGATTGGCTCCAGCTTTGATCAACTCAGGATGTCATCAAGAAGCGCAAGACAGTGGAATCCATCAGCGGAAATTGTGGTGTATTCCAATTCGACGGAGGCTGAACTTGTTTCGAATAAAATTGAGTTTGACCATCATCAATATTGGAAATATATCCAGGAAGACGCCCGTGTCGCAATTGGCAGCAAAGATTTTGCTGAGTTAACGGCGCAAAAATCAGCGGTCATACTTGATTCGCTTCAGACTTATAATTCACCAACACTGTATGTAGACACGGATGTCATTTTCAATCATTCGGTATCCGATTCTTTAGAGAAGTGTCTCGAAATTAAGCCGCTTTGGATCAGCACAGATAGCCATTGGGGAATCCAAGGTGTTCCAAGTTTAGGCGTCTGTATGGGTATTCTGGCCGTCAAGCCAGATCCTAGTGTTTTGTCATTCCTCCAAAAATGGCATTTGAGTCATCTTAATCACATTCAATCGCAAAACTATATTCACGACCAAGATGCGTTTAATCTGCTCTACCGATCTGAACAAGAACTGTATGCTCTGACAGGTATTTTCCCTGTGACGTTTGCAATGCCCGGTTGGATGTACCCCTCGATTTCGCATTTCCATAGATTCAAGAATGGAGTTGTAACCCCGCCCATGTTCCATTGCAGCTATGTCGCTCATGACAAGGAGAAAACTGACCGAATGAAACATTTGCTTCAAATGCAGAAGAAGCATCAATCATGGGGTCAATTCTGCAAAAACCTTATTGATTTGGTATTTTCAACTTACAAGGAGTGTCGGCCAAGCTATTCGTCTGTTTTCACTCAGAAAGACGCAAATCCACGGCTACAAAACCCGTGAAATGAATAAAGGACTATCCGTCTCCATCATCATGCCCGCCTACAATGCCAGCGCTTTCATCCGCGCGGCGGTGGATTCCATCTTGACGCAAACGTTTGGGGACTTCGAACTCATCATCCTCAACGATGGCTCTACCGATGACACGCAAGCCATCGTGGAAAGCTATGATGACGAGCGGATTCGACTGATGAACAAAGTGAATTCAGGCGTGGCGTCCACACTGAATGAAGGATTGAAATTGGCCAAAGGCGAATTCATCTGGAGGCACGATGCCGATGACATTTCTCTTCCACAAAAACTGGAACGTCAAATCCAATTCATGGA
>CAJQKK010000054.1 GCA_905478895.1 uncultured Flavobacteriales bacterium
AGCTGTTGTCGATGTCTGAATCATACAACGGCCCAAACTCAGCACCTACAATGGAATACGGACCATTTCCGGTGATGGGCACAAGAAGCTCTGTAGTATCCTCGGGATTCTTCAACTGATCGACGGCAGGTGAATGCAAGAAGGGACTGGCCATGTGGCAGTTTTGGCAGTTGTCATGCGCCACCACATTGGGCCATTGCCAACTGTTGTTGTAGTCATCCTCACCTGGCCTTGGGATGTCCAAATCAAACGCACCCGTCGTCTCATTGTTGATGTGTAGGAAGCACGTCTCTCCGGTCGAGAATTTGTACCCAATCACGCCCAAACCTCCATCCCGGCAATTGGTCAGAAACACGACATCTTCATTGGGCGTGCCGTCCTGATTCAGCCCGGTGTATCGCCCGACGCGGAACCCGGGGTCACAAGCCTTGCCAAAGGCCGCAGGACAATCGCACAGGCTCGGATCGTTGGTCTCGCCTTCTCCTGCTTGCTCTGGCGTCAGGGGGATGCCATTCTTGGTCACAGGCACCAGCACCGCATCCTCGCAAGAAAACCGAGGCAATGGCCCCAGCACCTCTTCACACTCGTAGGCGTACTCAAGGGCAGTTCTTCCTTCAGGTTGCGGCTCTTTGTTGCAAGAAGTCCAAACTGCAGACGCTGATACCAAGCCAAGCGCGAGTCCAAACGAAATCCATTTTGTTCTTTTCATGCTCTATTTTAAACACTTCATGCATTAAAAAACGCTGCTCATTTTGAAATGTTGTAAGTACCCTCAACTAAATAGAACAAAAACGCCAAGTGCAGCTTTGGCGGACTACAAGCACCGAGGTTGCGATTTGCACATCAGGCAGCTTTACTCCTGGCATTTTTTGGGAACAGTATTTTTAATTGAGATCCAAAGTATTACACCAATCTCTTATCGCTTGTCTATCTGCAATGCTGATTGTGCTATGGTCAAAATCAGTCGCATTTTGAAATGGAGGTGGCATCGTTAGTTCGTCTAAAGGATAATTCTCAAAATGTTGAGTGCATTGAGGTCGGTGACAAGAAGTACAAGAATTCTGAATAGATGTAGTATGTAGTTGTGGAAACTCCGCTCCGATAACAGAATAAGGATTGTTTCCTGTTAATGGAACAAGTAGTTCTGTTGGATTGTCAGGATTCGTTAACTGGTCGACCGCTGGACTATGCAGAAACGGACTTGCCATGTGGCAATTTTGGCACTTGTCTGCAGCTACAACGCTAGGTGACATCCAAGCATCGTTGTATCCGTTCTCTCCTGGTATTGGAGAATTTATCGGATTGCCTTCATCAACTATTGAAAAGAAGCAGGTTTCCCCAGTAGAAAATTTATGACCAATAACACCCAATCCTCCATCACGGCAAAATGTCATGAACACAACATCTGGGTTTTCAGAACCATCTGTGTTCAAGCCATTATAGCGACCTACTTTATTCCCTGTTTGACAAGCCATTCCAAAGGCCCATGGATGGTCACAGTCACTTGGGTCTGAACTACCATTTCCTTCCTCGGTAGTGGGATAGGTTTGGGGAATACCATTTAGAGTAGATGGAACTTCTACAGCGTCAGCGCAACTAAATCTTGGAAGCGGCCCCAAAACAGATTCACATTCATACGCATGGTCAAGGGCAGTCCTCATGCCCATAACGTTTCCGTCACAATCATACCCAAACTCTTCAAAAATGCATGAACCGTCATCGGAGATGGAATTAGGATTGTAGTTGCACGCTGTGGGGTCTGTGCATCCGGAGCAGCTGACGAAATCACACGACCCATCGTCGGTGGTCGCCTGAGGATCGTAGTTGCAAGCGACGGCATCGGTGCAACCTGGAATGCCAACTGGGTCGTGTTTGCAAGAATTCAAAGTACTAACCAGGCAAACCCCCAATACCACGGCCAATATCACTGCTGTCTTGTTCATGATCTTAAGTCCCTTTAATTCGTTCGTTGGACTATTGTTCGCAATTCTTACTCTATGAACAGTTTGACTGTTGATACTGTGGATGTCCAAATCACCTCCAAATGGTAAATCCCTGATGGCAGGTTTCCCTTGCTAAGCTGTAAACGATTTTCCATCACTCTTTCAGATCGATGGATTCTGCCGTTGACATCGTATAAATTGTATTCGAGTGGGATTTCCTTGAATTCGAGTACTGTATGGTCTCGGAAAGGATTAGGATAAACCAGTACTCGCTTTCCTTCTTGTTCTGTTATAGAAGTGAACGAACAAAATTCTGTGCAGTCATCTTCTGATAGATATTCCCCATCTCCGACAGCCGTTTGATAACATCCTTGGCTACCACAGGACCAAGAATAGATTTCCGCACAATTCATTAATGAACTCAAATCGAGATTACTGGCAACATAGGCTGCCTCGCCTTCCTCTGCGGTTATCAGTAATGTGTCTGCTTCTAACACGTACGGAATCGACATTGATCCTTCAAAGTCAGATAACGTAATGAACTCGCCATCGTCTTCGTGTGCGAACGTTTCGAACTCATAGCAATTCTCTGGTTCCACTCCGTATGCATAAACTAGACTATCAGCATCAAACAATAGGTACGTGTCAGTCTCCTCCGAATACCATTGTCCTAAATAGCTTTGAGAATTCGCAGTTACAGCAATCGTCATTAGTAAGAGGCAGCTTCCAAATGATTTTTTCATAATTCAGATGTTTTTTACTGCAAGAACAACTCAACCACTGTTCAGAAAAGAAAGACTGGCAATGAAAACAGTCCTGCTGCTGCTAGCTGGACCTCTATTGAGTCTTTTGGTATTGAAAGGGAGTCATTCCCTCATGCTCTTTGAACGCGCTATAGAATGCTGACTTTGAATTAAACCCAACTTCCATTGCCAATCCCCAAATTGACAATTCGTCAGCCGTTGAAGTTTCCGATAAAGCTTTGAATTTTTCTATCCGATAACCGTTGATAAGCTGGTAAAAATTGATTTTTCCACACTCATTTATCAAACGTGATAATTCCTTCTCCTTCAAATCTGCTGCTTCTGATAAGTCACGTAAAGTCAGTTTTGGCCTGGTGAAGAGTTCTTGTTCCTGAATTAGCTCTTTGATTGCATTAAACCGTTGAATGTCTAATTCTGAAATCATCGGCTTTCCTCCGCCAAATTGCGGTTCGTTTTTTTCAGGCCTAAGACTGTGCTCTCCCAAGCTGGGAGCTCTAGTTGGTTCAATGCTCCCTAGATTTTGTTCGGTCAATGAAAGATGTTGCTTGAAAATTTCTGGCTGTGAAAAGCCATTATAAGCAGTCCAGAAAACCATGAATAATGATAGGCCTATGGCAAAGGTGTCTATTGCGAATTCAAGAATCTCCATATGTGACAAATCCACGATAAATGTGGATATACTTAAAAAATGAATGAGGAGATTCAGCGCAAAAATGCTTTTTAACCAGGTAAGCGTTTTATTCTCCAAATCCGAATAATAATGGACTATCCTCTTATGGTGGTATTGCAATAGGCTGTATGCATACACCAACAAAACGATCTCCAAGATGTAAACGATTGTTTCAAAAATGGTCGTGACACCCTCTTCTAAAAACAATCCACCAGCATGTATAAGTACATTATGGAGAACACCTGGAAGAAAAAGCAAAAAGTGCCATTTCCTGATCTCCTTATTGATTGTTGCCAATAAGTAGAGGAACAAAAGCGGGAGGTTAAAAAGAAAAGGCTCAACTATGAACAGCGAAACACCTAATCCTTCATTGATCTGGCATTCTGAGAGCAAATCATTCAATAAGTTACCCGCAATGCTCCAAAAAAATAGACCAAGAAAGATGTTCGCCCTTCTATTAGAAGACTTGGCAACAAGAAACACTAGACCTACTACCGTAGAATTTGAAAGAATAAATCCAGCGGAAAGAATCCAAATTAGCTCATACACTTCCATCAATCAAATCATTCATTGCTGGTGAAATCAACTTCTAATTAATTCAATTAACGGACGCAAACGTATGTTTTGGCCAGATTTTTCATTTTAATCCAAGCGCTGCTGTTTCAACTCCATATCATGGAATTTAGCGAAAAATGGACCCTTTGAATGCTATGATCTCTCCATTTTCCTGAAGCGAGGCAGTCACATTGTAATCTCGAAAAGACGTTCCCGCTTGGCCAGGGGTAGTGCATTGACGGACGCCAAGCCAATAGGGCGCATGTACTATTAGACCATCCTCTTCTTCTGGCCATTGGCCGCGGCAAAATTGTGAGGATGCTGGATGAGTCAGGTTCATAACAAATCCGGGAAGTGATGATAAATGGAAGCATTGATTTCACCATTCGCTGTTGGTTTTGAGTTGAAATACACGACTGAGGTTGAATCCGAAGTAGATGTCTCCGTTCGCCCAACTGCCTGCTGGCTCTGCCAAAAAGGAGCGCTCAAACATGCCTCTTGCGTTGGTCATGTGCAATTGGAAGACATGCCCCCCCGTCTCAATATCCACGCCAATCGACAGACTTGGTAAAGCTCCTGGAGCAAAGGCGGGGGTCAATCTGTGATGGTATTCGGCATTGATGCTGAAACGCGGCCCCAACTTATAGCGTCCACCACCCCCAATCAGAAACATGTCGTGCTTATCACCCGTAGCCTTTACAAAATTTCGGTGGACAAACGAAGGCACCAGAGCGAAGCTCAGTCGCTCGTTGAACTTTCGTGTCAAAATCGCCTGGTGAACGTAGCTCAGGCGATGCGTGAAGTAATAAGGGGAATACTCTTGTGATGCCTTCAATCCGTTGACCATCATCACCGAATACCATGACAAGGAAAATGGAAAAGCCTTGGGGCCCGTCGACTGCCTCAAGACCCGGGCCTTGGCATTGACTTCGTACGTTTTTTGATACGTGTTGCGCGCGACACCAATGGCAAATCGATCCGTCAAGCCGTAATCCAGTCCCATTCGCATTTGAGCATTGTCAAGGCCCCACAAATCGTACGCTCCAGAACTGAGTGTCCCAAACCGATGGGCAATGACAAAATGAAGGACGCCGCTCCCTGGGGTTTCACTGCTTTGTACGTTGACGATTCGTGTGTCTTTGAAGGTGGCCGAAACCGGTACAGTCACAGGTTCTACCGACTCATTCAGAATATCCAGCAACCCCTGTCCTCTGGAACTTACCGAGCAGACAAGCAGCGTCAAAAGAAGAACGACCTGCCATGAAGATGATTCTTGCGTTCTCATTGTTGGGTCAGTTTGATTTGGACATCCACGTCAATTGTTGATGAGATCAAATAAGTGGCCCAGCCAGGCACGTCGATGTCATGCTCTTCCAACTGCACAGGAAATCGACATGAAATTTCCCAGCCATCGTCAGCTTTTTTCAGCGACCCATCGATTGTTCTGCGTTGCTCAACGCCATGACACCAAAAAACTCCTTCCGCTTGGACAACGTGTGTTTCTCCATCACCCAAGGATTCACTCCAACCTATGATTTGGCCTTGGAAACTGGCCTTTGGAAATTGATCGGACTCGATGTAGTCTTCGTTAAAATGTTCTTGCATCAACGCCTTCTCAAAAGAGAACGACCGCATCTTGACCTGAAAGGCAAAACTTCCGTCAACCGCATCCATGATTCCAGTCATGTCTGGCAATGTGGCTTCAATGTCTTCCATCAAAGTCTGTGAATGGAAATGCACAGTGCCCGAATGCCCCATGTACCTCTGGGCATTTATCACTGACATGCTCGATCCAAGCAAAACCAGGGTGCACAAGGGTGACAACAGGTGACTTCGCATGACTCAATTGTTGGGTGCCCCTTGGGCGATCCATAGTTCGAACAACACGATGTTACATTCAGGCAAGGGCATACCATTCCGAGGCATGGAACCCACATCACTCATGGGAAGTCGCAGACGCGACACCAAGCTCCCTACATTGCCGCTTTGAGAAACGCCTGCATGGGATGTCAAATCCAATCCCCCATCCGGCGCTGTAGCCGAATGGCAGTTGTTGCAATGTGTATCCAGTATCGGCAAGAGATCACCCGCAAAAGAAACCACCAAAGTGGTGTCGCAGGGCAGCACTACTCCTCCGCCGTCGCTCGTACCTCCTTGACCATACAAGTGATCAGCGCGGTCGTAATAACATCCTAAAAGGAGCCACGAGGTGACAGCAACCACGAGAAGCTGATTGAAACCTACCAGGGACGAATTCTGCATACCACGAAAGAAATCGATTCTGATTTCTGGAGGGTCCACATTGGAATCAGAAGAAGTGCGCCTCCATCCAAACGGACAACAAAAACGCCTTAAACGGCAATTGAGCCCCCTTAAATCCGCGGCACAACACCCGAAACCCCCGTAATCCCTGATAAACTATGTGACAAAGAATTCACACTAAGTGGAGCCGGCGGGAGTCGAACCCGCGTCCAAACAAGGACAACTCGTGCTTTCTACATGTTTATTCTGCAATTGATTTTCGACCGGAGGCTGATCACAGACAACCCACCCAGCGGCTTAGTCCAGTGAATTTTGCGTTGGGTGTCGGACACTCCCTCAGCTAGTCCCATTTACCTGATACCCCATTGAAGCCGCGGAAGGGT
>CAJQKK010000055.1 GCA_905478895.1 uncultured Flavobacteriales bacterium
TTGGATTCGTGCAAGTCGACAATGCCTTTGCCAAATGAAAAAACATAGGTAGTGGAGTCTTGGAATGATGCCGGATCCAATTCGATGCGAACTTCTTTTCCTTTGATACGAAAAGTGGGCTTCGTAGAAATGGGCGGAGATATGACCAACTGCTGCTGGGGATTCTTCAACGCCACAAATTCATCAAATAAAATGCGGAGGGACGGGGGTCGGGCGTTGACCTGGTCGGAAGCAGGCGACATTTTTAAAACGTGAGGAGGATCCTCGTCGATGGGTCCTCCCGTTGGGGATGAGATTTGGGCACAGCCACACAGAAGCAAAAGCAAAAAGCCGAACACGAAATCGGGTAACGTCAGGAATTTCATGCTTCCCATTGATGCCATGATTTTTCAATCTCTGAAGTCAAGGGCCTTAGTGCGTCAACATCCGCGTGGGAAAAAGCATCGAAATCCAATGCATCAATATCCAATACTGCCACCACACGACCCGCCGCTTGAATTGGGATTACCAACTCCGCATTCGTGGCTGCGCTGCACGCCACATGGCCTGGGAATTCGTGGACATTCGCAACAATCTGCGGCAAGGATGTCTCCCATGCCGCAGCACAAACGCCTTTTCCTTTGCGCAATCGTGTGCACGCAACGGGTCCCTGAAATGGGCCCAGCGCCAATTCATCGCGGTCAAAATCAACCAAATAAAATCCGACCCAGTGCCAATCCGTAGCCTGCTTCAACAATGCTGAAACATTGGCCAAATTCGCGACCAAACTTGGCTCTCCCTCCAACAAAGCCAAGGCCTGTGGAATCAGTGCTGCATATGTTTCATCATTCAAAGACATGTTAACTGGTGTTGCGGTCCGCCTAACAAAGATACCTCAGTTATGGTGAGAATTGCATTCATGCAAGTGCCAGAGTTAGCGCTCCAAGCACCTTACGGTTCGATGATTCAATCACCGAAGCGCACGCTCGAATCGTTGTGCCTGTCGTCAACACATCATCCACCAAAACAATCGGAATGTTTGCATCCGGTGGATTGGGACCCAAACGGTACGCTGAACCCGCCAAATCTTCGCGTATTTGACGTGAAAATCCCGTGTAACTATTCGCATGGGAATGGCGGACCAGCGCCTTTGGATAAACAACTGCATTCCATTCGCGAGCAACACCTCTCGCAATCCAACTCGCTTGATTAAAGCCACGATCCCATTGCCTTCGCCAATGCAATGGCACAGGAATGAGTGCGATCGGCTGTGCTTCATCCGTGGGCGCATTGTTGGAGTTTGCCACCCACTGCCCCCAACGCAAACCGAGCCGTCGTCTTCCTTGGTATTTCAACGCGTGAACCTGCCTTTCCAAAGCCACATTCTCGCGCAACCTGAATCCGGTCCACATGCGATGCAGGGCACACCTTTCTTTCATCAATTGCTCTCCGATCCGCCCGCGTAAATCCGGCCATGTTCCTTCGCAAATGACGCAGCCCAGCTGCCATTTTTCCTGTGAAGTGAGCCACAATCCGCATTGAATGCAATGCCGGGGAACAATGCCTTGGTTTCCTGAAAACATATTTCGAAGGTGAATCAGAATTACATTCGCTTTTTGATGAATTGTATCCTCTGAGCCTAGAAATTCATGACCGAGCCGTTCAAGGATTAAATTGCCTTCTGTGCTGCAACTATTCTCAACATTCGACGTAACCGATTTAACGATATCCCTCAAAACATCCGGTAGATAATGGCTTTTCATTTTCACAAAGACAGAGACATTTACATTCGTCAGCAAAAGGCCAATGCTGCAGAATTCCTCATTCCATTCATTGAAGAAGCGCTTCCCATCGTTGAAGGGATGCACGTCATGGAAATCGGATGCGGGGAAGGCGGTGTGTTGAAAGCATTTCTAGACCGTGGATGTCAGGGCGTCGGGATTGAACTCCTCAAAGGAAAAGCCGAACGCGCTCGGGATACGCTCAAGTCAGAAATCTCATCGGGACAAGCCATCGTGATGAACAAAAACATCTACGATATCGATGTAGCGGCTGATTTTTCATCTCTTTTTGACCTCATCATTTTGAAAGACGTCATTGAGCACATTCACGACCAAGATGCTATTCTCAGTAGACTGCGAAATTTCCTCAAACCGGGGGGACACATCTTTTTTGGATTTCCTCCATGGCAGATGCCTTTTGGTGGGCATCAGCAGGTCTTGGCCCACCGACTTTTGAGCAGAACACCGTATTTCCATCTCTTGCCTGTCCCCTTTTACAGGGGCATTTTGAAAGCGTTCGGCGAGACGCCAGTGTCCATCCAAAACACATTGGAAATCAAAGAAACGGGAATTAGCATTGAGCGATTTGAACGCTTGGTAAGAAAAAATCATTTTTCCGTAATACTGCGCACATATTACCTCTTCAATCCAATTTACAAGTACAAGTTCAACCTGACGCCACGGGTTCAGTTTGGCCTATTGACGCGCATTCCTTACTTCCGGAATTTCGTCACAACCTGTATGTATTACTTGGTTCAAAAAGAAGCGTAATCAACCTCATCCCCGGGACCATCTGCCGCGAAACTTCAAATTCCAGGACAATGCGTCGATATTTGCCCCGGTATGAAATTTGGAAAACTTCCATCCATTGATGAGACGCCTCGGGATTTTTTTCCCCTTCCCCAGACTTCTTGGTTCTTGAATAATTCTGCTCAATCCGTTGCGGTTTCTGCAGGCGGAACGTCGTGGAATATCCCGCAATGGGTCGGCAGCACTTATCCCGCAAAAACGCCAAGAAGGCTGTATCCCGAGACGTACGGAACGCAGTATGGAACCATTGAATTCAATGCCACGCATTACCGCATTTACCCGCCTGAGAAAATGCGCGAATGGGCGCAAGCGACGTCCGAAGGCTTTCAATTCTGTTGCAAATTCCCGCAAATCATTACGCATTATCGCCGCTTTAAAAATTGCGAAGGACCCACGGACGACTTCATCGCAGGCTTGCTCGCCTTGGAGCAGCGCATGGGGCCTTCCTTCATTCAACTGCCACCGCATTTCGCCCCAAAGCATGCCGAGGCAATGTGGGAGTATTTGAAAATGTGGCCAAGGGAGTTGCCCGTGTCCGTGGAGTTTCGGCATCCGGATTGGTTCGTTCCGGTCACGTTGAAGGAGACCGCTCAGCAATTGGCTTCGCTCGGCATCGGCATGGTGATCAGCGATACAGCAGGCAGACGCGATGCGCTGCACATGTGCGTCACAGCACCACATGTTTTGGTCCGATTTGGCGGCTACGAAGG
>CAJQKK010000056.1 GCA_905478895.1 uncultured Flavobacteriales bacterium
CCTTTCTCTACTGGAACAATCTCCAATTCCCTCAGAATATTCCCCTCTCTTAAGTCTCGGTAATAGACGTTTTTCTTCTGCATGAGCTCATCCAGGAAGCTGGCAATTTTTGCACGGTCTTCGGGAAGCTGGTCGAATTCAACAAACCACTGATGAAGGGGCAGTCCGCTTTTCGGCTTCACCTCGGGGGCCACATGAAACTCTCGAATGCTCAGTGAAAAGGAATCGATGGCTGCTTTCATGCTGCTCTCAACTTCATGACCAATCACATGCTCACCGAAGGCTGAGATGAAGTGTTTGATGCGACCGGTAACAACAAGTCGGTAGGGTTTAAGAGAGGTGAAGGCCACCGTATCGCCAATGCTGTAACCAAAAAGACCGGCGTTGGTGTTCAGAATCAAAGCGTATTGTTCACCCAACTTCACTTCAGAAAGCGACAACCTTGAAGGTTTTTCGTTGTGGAATTCCGTCATGGGAATGAACTCGTAAAAGATGTCGGCATCGAGGTTGAGCAAGAGTCCTTCACCCCGCTGGCGGTCTTGGTAGGCGATGAAGCCCTCAGAAGCAGGAAAGGTTTCAATGCTCGGAATTTCGGCTCCGATGAGCTCTTTGAAGATGGCACGATAGGGATCGTAATTCAGCCCGCCGTATACGAACAAGGAGAAATTTGGGAAGACTTCCAGGATGTTCGCCTTGCCGGTTTTTTCAAGAATGCGTTCGAAGTACATCTGAACCCACGAAGGAATTCCCGAGATTAAACGCATGTCTTCTTTCAAGGTTTCCTCAATGATGGCATCCAGCTTCTCCTCCCAATCTTCGATGCAATTGGCCTCCCAACTGGGCATGCGGTTCTTCTGCAAATAGGAAGGTACGTGGTGAGCAACAATTCCTGAAAGCCGTCCAACATCAATTCCCGATTCTTTTTCTAGAATAGGTGAACCCTGCAGGAAGATCATTTTTCCATCGACAAATTGAGCATTACCACTTTCGTTGATGTATGACAAGAGCGCATTTCGGGCAGCGTTGAGATGATGTGCAATCGAATCTTTTGTGATGGGAATGTACTTAGCGCCAGAGGTAGTTCCCGAAGTTTTGCTCAAGTAAATCGGACGACCAGGCCAACAAACGTTTTCTTCTCCCGCTTTGATGCGATCGAAATAGGGGCGAAGCTCTTCATATTCCCTCACGGGAACAGCTTCTCGATAGTCTTGAAAACTGTGGATGTCTTGAAAATGGTGATCCTTTCCGAAGGCAGTTTGAGCCGCTTTTCGAAGGAGCATTTCGAAGGTATGCTCTTGCGCACCGTGCGGATGTTTTGTCCACTTTTTGGTGCCGCGAACAATTTGCTTCGCGTAGACTTTTGATAGAGCAGCTTTAATTCCCACAATTCAAAGAAAGGAATGAATCCCAAAGAATACATTTGCGCAAGGTGAAAAAGGAAGAGAAACGTCATATTGCCATCCTCGGATCAACCGGATCCATCGGCACACAGGCCCTTGAAGTTCTTGAAGAACAATCGGAATATTTTGAGCTGGAACTCCTCACAGCTGGGCGAAATGGGGAATTGTTGATTCAACAAGCCAAAAAATTTAAGCCGAATACCGTTGTCATCGCCGACGAAGCTCAATACGAGAAAGTGCGCGATGCTCTTTGGGAAGACGACATTAAAGTATTTGCTGGAAGCGAAGCCATTGAGCAAGCCGTAGAGATGGAGGACATCGATGTGGTGCTTACAGCCATGGTGGGTTTTGCAGGCTTGAAGCCTACCATTCGCGCCATCGAAGCAGGGAAAGCCATTGCTCTTGCCAATAAGGAAACCTTAGTGGTGGCAGGTGAGTACATCACAAAATTGGCCCAAGCGAAAGGGGTAAACATCTATCCCGTAGATTCCGAGCACTCTGCCATTTTCCAATGTTTGGTTGGCGAGTTCCACAACCCAATCGAGAAGATTTACCTCACCGCTTCTGGAGGTCCTTTTAGGGGAAAAACAAGAGAAGACCTCTTGGGTGTGACCAAAGCGCAAGCACTTAAACATCCGAATTGGGAGATGGGAGCCAAAATAACCATCGACTCGGCAAGTCTTATGAACAAAGGACTGGAAGTCATTGAAGCTAAGTGGCTCTTCAATTTGAAACCAGAACAGGTGGACGTCATCGTGCACCCGCAATCCATCGTGCACTCTATTGTTCAGTTCAAAGATGGTTCCATGAAAGCACAGATGGGACTTCCCGACATGAAGCTGCCCATTCAATTTGCGCTGACTTATCCGAATCGGATGAAGACCTCCTTCACGCGTTTCAACTTCTTAGACTATCCTGAATTCACTTTTGAGAAGGCCGACTCAGAGACCTTCACGAACTTGCAACTCGCATTTGATGCTCTAAATTCTGGTGGAAACGCCGCTTGTACATTGAATGCTGCAAACGAAGTGTCTGTTCAACTCTTCCTCGAGGATAAAATCAAATTCTTGGACATTGCCCGCATCAACGGCGAGACCTTAGCGAAAGCTTCTTTCATCCAAAAGCCCAGTTTAGAGCAGTTGTTCGAAAGCGACGCAAGCGCGCGGGAATTGGCGCACTCTCTGATTTAAAATCCTTCTAAAAAGTCAAGTAGATTCCGGCTTGAGCATGACCCAATTTGGTGTCTTGCGGCAAGAACATTCCCGGAATGTTGTCGGTTGCCAAATACAGCTGAAGGATCTTCAAGCTGTAACTCGCAGAGAAGCCAATGTTGGCAAAG
>CAJQKK010000057.1 GCA_905478895.1 uncultured Flavobacteriales bacterium
GCCACGAGCACCATGGCAACGTTCACGATCGAAGACACGACGGCACCAGCAGTGGTGGACGCGATGGACGCGGCGGTTGAATGCGACGGTGCTGGCAACGCAGCCGACCTCGACGCTTGGCTCGCCAGCAACGGCGGCGCTTCGGCAACGGACGCTTGCAGCGGAGTAACCTGGAGCAACGACTTCGTTGGATTGGAAAATGCATGTGGTCCAACCGGCGCGGCACTAGTTACCTTCACGGCGACGGATGACTGCGGCAACGCCACGAGCACCACGGCAACGTTCACGATCGAAGACACGACGGCACCTGCTGTCATGGACGCGATGGACGCGACGGTTGAATGCGACGGCGCCGGCAACGCAGCCGACCTTGACGCTTGGCTCGCCAGTAACGGCGGCGCCACAGCAACGGACGCGTGCAGCGGCGTGACGTGGAGCAATGATTACACCGCGATGGAACTGTCTTGCGGAGCGACGAGTTCGGTGACAGTGACGTTCACGGCATCGGATGCTTGTGGCAATGCTTCCAGCACTGCTGCGACATTCACCGTAGAAGACACAACAGCGCCAGAATTCACACAGGTTCCTGCGGATCAAACGAACGACTGCGACGAAATGGAATTCATCGCGCTTGCAACGGATGCTTGCAGTGCAGTGAGCATTATGGAATCCCGTGAGGTCATCAGTGAAGACGGATGCGGCAATTACGAACACTTAGTAACGCTTACAGCTTCGGATGCCTGTGGCAACGAAACCGCTCACGCCTTCACCATTGTGGTGAACGATGAAGTGGCTCCGGAAATCACAGATTCGGAGGATGTAGAAAATGGCGGTATCGTTCCTGTTTGCGCTGAAGACATCTGGGGCACAGCGGACATTCCTGAGCCTCTGGCATTGACGGCAATGGACAACTGTTCCGGTGACGTTGAAATCACTTTCACTGAAACGTATGTGGGTGAATATGCGCCAAGTGACGACGTAACGAGCTACTGCTTACCGGCTGATCCAGCGACCATGGAAGATGGATTGACTTGCGATAATTTCACTTCGCATTCTGCCCGTCTATTCAATTTCCCTGGAGAAGAGTTCTATACACTGTTGGGAGGTTTGGTGACCAATAATGCAGATGGCACGGCTCATTTGACCTTGGATGTGGTTGGAATGGGGAATGCGAATGCAGGTTGGACATTTGAAATTGACCTGAATGAAGGCCTGAACTGGCAGGATTGGGTTGACCAACCCGGCCCGCAGAGTTTCAAGTCGGATTGCGGCTTGGGCGATCACACCCAATGGCTCTACTACATCCTCCAGTCGTCCAGTACGGCCTCGGGGTGGGGTGAATACGATGGCGCGGAATTGGCGTTGACTCACCAGCCTTCGAATGGTTTCTTCGGATTCCAAATGGGTGAAGGAGCCAATAACAAGAACGCAAACCACGGTTACAGCGGTTGGTTCTATTACATAGGTACCTTCAACGGTGCGGATGTGATGGGAACAGGCGACGTATTCGGAGACATGGATTGCAGCTTGCCATGGAGCATTGAGCGGGAGTACACCGTCTCAGACTGCAGTGGCAATACAACCAACTTCTCGTACACGGTTGATGTCAATGGCATGACATGTGAGCCAATTGATCCAACACTCGGTGGCAACGATGACAGCGACAGCAGCTGGGGAAGCGACGCGGATGGCAACGGTTCCATCAGCGACGATGATTCCAATGATGGATCGGAAGATTCAAAGTTGCGATTGCTCGGACTCAATCCGAACCCGGTGAACGAGGTTGCCTTGCTTTCCTTCGTGACTTCAGTCGATGAACTGGTTACTGTCAACGTGTACAACAACGCAGGAGTGTTGGTGACAATGTTGTTCCAAGGCCAAGTCTTCTCTGATGTGCCGATGATGCTCGAAGTATCGGCCAACATGTTTGAAACAGGACTCTACCAGATTCAGATTGTTTCCGATAACGGAAGCATTACCACCAAACTCATGGTGGGCAGCTGAAGCTGATTTTGACTGGAACTGCGGTTCACAACGAAAGCCCCTCCAGTGATGGAGGGGCTTTTTTGTTTTGTTCTGACTTCTCGTCCCTTTGTTATGCGGCGGTTTGTCAAATCGGTCGGACCTTTGCGTTATCAATTTTGAATGCCATGGTAACCCAACGCTCCCCCAAAGAAACGTATGCCTCAAGCACACGCATTGTCATGCCCAATGACACGAATACCCTTGGAAATTTGATGGGGGGTAACTTGCTCAATTGGATGGACATCAATGCAGCCATCAGCGCGCATCGTTGTAGCCGTCGCATCTGTGTGACGGCTGCAGTAAACAATGTCTCTTTCAAAAAACCCATCAAATTGGGTGACATTGTGACGATCCATGCGGAGGTGACCCGAACGTTCAATAGTTCCATGGAAGTCTTCATGCGGGTGCACGTTGAAAACCACCTGACGGGAGAGCAAAGTTTGTGCAACGAGGCCATGTACACCTTTGTCGCGGTGGACCAGTTGGGTGCTCCAATTGCGGTTCCAGCCGTTTTGCCAGAGACTGAAGAAGAGCAAGAGCGTTACGCTGGGGCTCTCCGGCGCAGGCAATTGCGTCTCGTACTTGCCGGTAAGATGAAGCCAGCGGACGCGACAGAGCTGAAAGCTTTGTTTGATTGAGTTAAGATGCGAATGTATGCTGGTGCATGCATTCTGATTCTCCCCGGAACCGGCAACGATTGCCCAACTTTGAGCAGGGACGCATGGGGTCTTTGCCCTCCGGCAATATCGCGATTGATCCATCAGTGGGTCGCCAAGGGCTCATGCCCAAAGAAGGCCGCGTGCAGCCCCAAATGGATGTCACAGGTGTCCCCATTGCTGCAGCGAGGTGCATCATGCCCGTGTCTCCGGAATACGCTTTTTCAGCTTCACGAATCAACGCCGCAGATTCTTCAATGGACGTTTTTCCAACGAGATTCACAACGGAATCATCGAATCCCTTGCTCAGGATTTCTCCCGTTTCAGCATCGGCGTTGCCTCCAATGAGGACGGTTCGAAGGCCATTGGCCTGGGCCTCGAGAATGATGGATTGCATCAGTTTGAGGGGCATTTGTTTCCCCATGTGCGCCGCACCGACAGCAATGGTCTTCCAAGGGCCTGCCGAGCGATCGAAGCCGGTCGGCAACACGGCGGATACAAAAATAGTGGGCCAGGCATCGGGCGTATTCGCTCCAAATGCTCCGCGAAATGAGTCGATGTAACGCTCGACGATGTGAGCAATGGGACGTTTTTGCCATCCACGAACGAGCATCCACTTCGCCAGGTTTTCTTTTTTTAAGGTGAACGCCACGCAACCGATGGCACGTTTGATGGCCCGTGATCGAACGTTGGAATGCAGGTCAATGATGTAGTCAATTTCAGCTGCTTTGAGCACCTCAGTCACCTCAGATGTGGCTCGATCAATCGTATGGATCGTGTCCACAAGTGATCCAAACCCTTCAACGACAGGCCGCATATTTGACTTGGTGAGGAAATGAATTTCGCTCGGTCCATGAATGGCCGCACGAAGGCTGGCCAACGCGGGAGCGGTGAGTAACACATCTCCGATGGATGAGAACCGAATGACGAGTATGCGGGCAGGCCGGGTGGACATGTTGCAAAGCTAAGTAAGCCATTAAAAGAAAAGGCGTCCCCAAGAGGACGCCTTTTCAAACTGTGGAGAGACCGGGATTCGAACCCGGGTTACCCTCTCAGGTAAACACGCTTTCCAAGCGTGCGCCTTAAGCCACTCGGCCACCTCTCCAAATTCCTGCAGTTACCTGCAGAGCGGATGCAAAAGTACCGAAAAACAAGACGTGAATCCAAATTGCTAAACGGTGCTGATTTCAGGTCAGTGCGCTGAAACGCGTCAATTCGCCTCGAATGTTCCGAAGCATGAAGGAGCGGGCCTCTTCGCCGGCATAACCGCGCCCCAGACAAACCATCAGTTTGGTCAAGGCAGCCTCGGTGGTCATGTCGCCTCCAGGGACCACCCCACAATCGCGCAACAAGTGTGCTGTGGCATAGCGCTCTGGATGCACCGCGCCGTGATCGCATTGGGTGACATTTACAATGGTCACGCCTCGGTTGTGCGCTTCGCTCAAAATGGATTTCAAAGCGGGATTTGACGGTGCGTTTCCGGAACCAAATGTGGAGAGCACCAAACCGCGCAAATCAGGCCAATTGGTCATTCGTTCAATGACCTCCAAAGGTTGTCCAGGAAACAATGGAAGCCATGCGATTCGGTTGTCCATCGCTTCATTCACGTCGAATGCCGCAGTCGCATCGCGGTACATCAATCCCTCGTTGTAAATGATATCAACACCGGCTTCTGCCAAGGAAGGAAGGTTGGGACTAATGATCGCCTGCATGGATTCAGCGCTCGCTTTGTGCGTTCGGTTTCCCCGAAAGAGCGAAGACCCGAAGTAAACGGCAACCTCCTGCACGATGGGCTCATTGAAACGCACGGTAGTTGCGATGTCTACCGCGGCTAAGAGGTTTTCTCTGCCATCGGTTCGCGGCAAACCAATGGGCAGTTGACTTCCCGTAATGATGACGGGCTTATGGAGTCCTTCCAGCATGAAGCTCAAGGCAGAGGCCGTGTAAGCGAGCGTATCCGTACCATGCAAAATCACAAAGCCATCGAAGTCGTCGTAATGGTGCTTGATCGCCTTCGCCAACTCGAGCCACTCTTTTGTACCTACGTTGGATGAGTCCAATGGCGGTTCAAAGGAAATAATTTCCACTTCTCGATTGGGTTGTTCCAATTCGGGAACATGGCGGTGAATTTCATCGAAATCAAGCGGAACAAGTCCACCGGAAGCATCTTGAACGCTCCCAATCGTGCCGCCGGTATAGACGACCAAAACACGGCTTTTTTTGGATTCAGAAAGGGTCATTTCCATTCAACTTGAATAGCGCACGGGCATTTTCTGTTGTGATGTCGGCAATTTGAGTCAACGGCATTTCCCAGAGATCAGCTACGCGCTGTGCAACGACACGTGTGAAGGAGGATTCATTGCGTTTGCCTCTGTGGGGTACGGGAGCGAGGTAAGGACTGTCCGTTTCCAAAATGACTCTGTCATGGGCAACGTGGGGAAGGACCGCGTCGAGTCCGCCGTTTTTGTAAGTGGACACGCCACCAATGCCCAGGTAGAAACCCCCATAGTCAAGGATTCGTTCTGCTTGGCTGAGGTTGCCGGTAAAGCAATGCACCACACCGGTGAGGGATTCGTCATTCAACGCATCCAAGGCTTCAAATAGAGCGTCAAATGCCTCCCGAACATGGATCACAATGGGGAGATTGAGCGATTTGGCCCATTGTACTTGCTGCCGGAACGCTTCGTGCTGAATCTCCAACGTGGTTTTGTCCCAATGCAAGTCGA
>CAJQKK010000058.1 GCA_905478895.1 uncultured Flavobacteriales bacterium
ATGTAATGTATGATGATGACGATACGCTGAAAGATGCGGCATCGGCATTGGTAGCAAAAGGCATCCGGGTCAAGGATGTTTTCTCCCCGTTTCCGGTGCACGGGATTGATCCCATCATCGGAGTGAAACGCACGCGCCTGGGGATTGCAGCGTTTATGTACGCAACAACCGGTACGACATTGGCCCTTTTGGGAATGTGGTACTTCATGATCTCCGACTGGCCGATGAACATAGGAGGTAAGCCGAGTTTCTCTTTGATTGAGAATTTGCCCGCTTTCATCCCGGTAACCTTTGAGTTTTCAGTTCTCTGCGGAGCACATGGAATGGCCATCACGTATTTATTGCGCAATGGCACCTTGCCCGGGATGCCAGCGTCCAACCCGGATCCACGCACGACGGACGATAAGTTTGTAATGGAGATAACCACCGAGCAGAACGCCCTTTCCGCAGATGAGTTGGAGGCGGCGATCAAGGAGACACCCCTTTTTGAGCTCAGCACCAAAGATTACAAGTGATGAACATCCGAACGAATATTGTTTTGACAGCAGTCGTAGCGGGATTGTTTGCTACCACGGGCTGTGTTACTGACCCCGACAGTTCGGGCTTGGAATACATGCCGGACATGTACCGTTCTCCTGCGGTAGAAGCCTATGTGGATTATGGCCAAGACCCTTATCAAGTGGGTGAGGAGACGGCACGTGCCCAGCGCTTGGTTCAATCGGCTCGGAAGCCGGTTGCAGGAACGATTCCATTTAACCCTAGCGCGATGGATTATGTCATGCCCTATGCTTTTGCCAATACGGTGGAAGGTTACGAGGCTGCGGGAATGAACCTAAAGTCGCCATTGGCGCAAGTTGGTCAGGCTGAATTAGAAGCGGGACAGGAGATTTACACCTTGATGTGCACCCAGTGCCACGGCGAGGGCGGCAAGGGTGATGGTGCGCTAAGTCGCAATGGTCACATCCAAGGCATCCCGAGTTACAGTGATAAATTGAAAGATCTGCCCGAGGGAAAAATGTACCACACCTTGACTTATGGCAAGGGTTTGATGGGTTCGCATGCCTCTCAGCTTTCTCAGAAAGACCGCTGGTTGGTCATTGAGTACATTAAAGTCCTTCAGAATGGAGGTGATATGCCGGAGTTTGACGACGATGGCAACGTAGTGAAACCGGCAGACTCTGATAGGGATGATGCCATGGCTATGAATAACTGATCATGGAATTCAAATTCGAAGGACGTACGAAACTGATCACTCAAATCCTCATGGGAATTGGGTTGATTGCCTTGTTTGGAGGCTTTTTTACCGATGGATCGGATCACCACCAGCGCTGGTGGGCCAACCTGCTCATCAATGGATTCTTTTGGTTTTCCATCTCTTTGGCAGCCTTGTTCTTTTATGCGTTGAACTATGCGGTTGAAGCCTCATGGTCAGCCATCATCAAGCGAACTTTTGAGGCCATGTGGCACTTCTTGCCCATCGGTGGGGGCGTGATCATCTTTGTGTTGGCCGCAGGACACTTTTTCCATGCGCACCATTTGTACCATTGGATGGATTCGACGCTTTACCATGAATACATGGTCGTGGACGGGGACCAGACGGTATACTTGGATGCCCCTGAGGCAGGAGCGGTTGAAAACCCCAATTATGACCACATCATTGCGGGCAAAGAGGCTTACTTCACCCCTTGGTTTTTCTGGCTTAGAACGTTGGGTTATGTGGCGACTTTCTTGATTTTCGCTCGTTTATTCCGAAGATGGTCGTTGCTCGAGGATGAGAAACCGGATTTGGATTTACACTTCAAGCAATTTCGCCGCAGTGCGGTATTCTTGGTGTTTTTCGCTGTTTTCAGCTCGATGCTCGCGTGGGATTGGGTGATGTCCATTGATGTCCACTGGTTCTCCACGCTATTCGGATGGTATTTGTTCTCAGGGATGTGGGTGAGCTTCATGATCATGCTCAATGTGGGTTTGATTTGGTTGCGTGGGAAAGGGTATTACCAGGAGGTTACATCAAGCCACATGCATGACATTTCGAAGTGGATGTTTGCGATATCGATGCTTTGGAGTTACCTCTGGGTGAGCCAATTCCTCTTGATTTGGTATGCGAATATCCCAGAGGAAGTGACGTATTATACCCAGCGCTTTTTCTCCGATTATCAAGTGCCTTTCATGATCACCTTCTTCGTGAATTTCGCCATTCCGTTTTACACCTTGTTGCCACGGGATACCAAACGAAATTCAAAATTCATCGTCCCTGTGGGGATGCTCATCTTCTTAGGGCACTTTGCAGACGTGTATCTGCTTGTTATACCCGGGACGATGTTTGACCACAATGAATTCGGTATTTTTGAGGTTGGATTGTTTCTCGGTTTCCTTGGCCTGTATATCAACCGCACGTTAAATGCGTTGAGTAAAGCGCCGTTGATTCCTAAGAATCATCCGATGTTACAAGAGTCGAAAGAACTACACTATTGATTGCAAGACCCGTTAAGTGATGAAATTGCTCATTCTCCTCGTTGTTGTCCTTGGTTTGGTAGCTGCAGTGCAGTTGTCCAAAGTGTACCAGCTTTCCATCTCACTGCGAGGAAAGCGGGAAGAGGACATATCAGAAGCTGACAACCGGTTGAACGGTGGTCTGTTCTTGGCCTTCATGGTCGCGTTTTACGTTTCATTTGTGGTGCTTCTGGTGAAGTATGGTTCATATGGAACTCCTCCTGCCTCTGAGCACGGAGTGGCAGTCGACCGGTTGATGGACTTTAACATGGCCATCATCTTTGTGGTATTCTTCATCGTCAATACCCTGCTTTTTTGGTTCTCTGCGAAGTACTACCACCGTGCGGATCGCAAAGCGCGTTTCATTGCGCACGACAACCGACTCGAACTGATCTGGACCGTTATTCCTTCCGTTGTTTTGGCAATCATCATTGCCTACGGACTGCAAACATGGAATGAAATGACCGGTGACGCTTCCGAAGATGCGTTGCGCGTAGAGCTTTATTCCAAGCAATTCGATTGGACCGCTCGCTATCCGGGTGCGGATGGTGAATTTGGCCAAGCAAACTACAACCTGATCACTCCGATGAACGCATTGGGGATTGTGACAGAAGACGGGGTAGCTGCTGCGTTGACAGAAATCGAGGAAAAAATTGCCAAAGTCGAAGCGGAAATCAATTACGAAAAAGGCCATTTGCTTGCAGAGTGGGCTGCGATAGAAGCAGAGTTGAATGACGATCATGGACATGACGACCACGGCCACGATAA
>CAJQKK010000059.1 GCA_905478895.1 uncultured Flavobacteriales bacterium
ATTTTGATCCAGTTGCATCCAGATGTAGCGCAATTCGTCTGGGCTGTTGTTGACGTAAAGAATGCGTTCTTCGCCATCAATGCGTTGATTCACATCGTCCAAGGTGACTTGGATGTTGTAATCGGCTCGTTGCTGCCAATATTCATGGCCCGGAGCACCAGAGGCTGTGCGATAAACATTGGGGGTGGGCAATTCCTGGCCCAACTGCCGAAACTTATTGTCATTGATATGAGAGGGAACATCCTCCAAGGCCTGCTGCGCCAATGAAGGGCCCATTCCAGCTACGAGCAACAATAAAGTTGCGATCAACGGTTGAAAACGATTTCTTTTCATGCTTACTTGCTATGGCAACGAATTTACACCACATGTCACAATCTCCACAGCCTTTTGCACTTCCTTTTCGTTCCGTGATGTTCGCCTGGTTCCAGCGTGCTTTTCGCGCACCATTCAAGCAGACAAGCTGGTTATTGCTGCTGCCGATCATTCTCTTGACGTGGGGCGGTTGCAAGGCTCCGGATGATGCGACCGAATTGCCCGATGACACCTCCTCTGCAGGTCCTATCAATGGCACCACATGGCGCTATTTGGCCTTGGGTGATTCCTACACCATAGGAGAATCTGTCGTTCCATCCGAACGATGGCCCAATCAACTTCAGGCCGAATTGGAAGCAGCGTTGAGCGACGAAAGCTTCGATGACGCAACCATTCTGGCCACCACCGGTTGGACAACAAGTAACCTGAGTCAAGCACTCTCCAATTCTGGCTATGAAGATGAATCATGGGATCTGGTGAGTTTGTTGATTGGGGTCAACAACCAATACCAAGGCGCTGCACTCGAGCAATATGAAGTCGAATATGAAGATTTGTTGCAGCGTGCCATATCTGCGGCCGGCGAGCGTGAAGGGCGTGTTTTTGTCGTCTCCATCCCCGATTACGGATACACCCCTTTCGGAGTGAACAATCAAGGGCAAATCAGCACCGAACTTGAAGGCTTCAATGCCGCATGCCAGGCAATCACCGAATCATACGGCGTGGCATATTTCAACATCACGACCATTTCCCAACAATGGCCCGAAGTTGAAGGGCTCGTTGCCGAGGACGGGCTCCATCCATCCGCCTTGCAGTATAGCATGTGGGTAGACACATTTCACGAACAAGTTCAAGATTTACTGCAGCCTTGAAACGACTCAATCGCTCCAAAGAAGTGCTCCCGAGCCCAATTGCTTGAGCTCCCAATCCAATGGTGGGGCTTCACCTCCAAGGACATTGCCTGGAGCGTCAATGACCACGTACGCGTAGTCGGTAGCGCGGAAAATCAAATTGCTGACTCCCGCCTGATGGATAAATCCGTACCGCGCTGAACACCCTGCAGCACGAAGCCTTGAGAGCCCCGAAGCGTAGGCTTCTAACGTCGTCACTGCACCCGAAACCGTCGCCTGTGCCGCTCCGTTGTGCAGCTTTACCGTGGCAGAATCCAGCCGGAGGTCGAGTTCAATCGCGCCCGCATAGTCACGCGCCTCAACATTGAGATGCTGCGAAGAATCCAACATCGACATTTGAAAGGTCCCTTGGCCATGCAAATGAATATCGTGGATCCTAGGCGCAGTCACTTTGACCTGAACGACATGGCTCAGGTCGCGTGTCCATTGGCAACGATCTTCATGACCGAGCACCAATTCATTTCCATTCCAAACCGCTGAGGCGTGGGCCAACAAATTTGACGGTCCGCTCCAGATGACTTCTACCTCATCATCGGTTCCAATTGCACATTCAACTTCCAAATGCGTTTCAATCGTGAGCATTATCGGCGCAGCACTCGCGTCCCACGTCAACGTATCCGTTGCCCAATCTCCCGCGCGCATCAAACACCAAGGGGCATTCGGCCGATCGCATCCACCGATGGATACCATGAGCAAACCCATGCACAAAGCCAACACTATCGAACGTCTTCTGCACATGAATTTACGGCCTCATTTCATCCTTGGCCAACGCTTTTTTCGCCGCATTCCAATGAATGTCCATCTCGGCAAGCGTCATTTCAGCAAGCGATTTGCCTCCGGCTTTCCGAATCTCATTTTCCATGTATTGGAATCGATTTCGAAAACGCCGATTGGTACGCTCCAAGGCCTCGTCTGGATTGATGTCTTTGAACCGTGCAAAATTGACGAGGGCAAAGAGCACATCACCAAACTCGTCTGTGGCGCGTTCTGCGTCCACATCCAATTCTGCCTTGAACTCCGCCAACTCCTCTTCCACCTTATCCCACACTTGATGTTCATTGTCCCAATCAAAACCCACGCCGCGGACTTTGTCTTGCATGCGGTATGCCTTGACCAAGCTCGGTAAGCCTTTTGGAACGCCCTCAAGAACAGATTTCTTGCCCTCTTTGAGTTTCAATTGTTCCCAGTTGGCCTTGACAGTCTCTTCATCATTTGCTTCAACATCTCCGTATATATGTGGATGCCGGTCAACGAGCTTATCGCAAATACCATTCAGGCTATCTGCTATGTCCCAACCTCCTTCTTCAGCGCTTCTCTCGCTGGCGATTTGAGCATAGAAAACCATGTGCAAAAGCAAATCACCCGTTTCCTTTTGTACCTCTTCGATGTCATTGTCCAAGATTGCCTCTGACAATTCATACGTTTCCTCAATGGTCAAATGCCGCAAGCTCTCGAAGGTTTGCTTGCGGTCCCAGGGACATTTCTCCCTCAATTCTTCCATGATTTTCAGCAAGCGTTCAAACGCAGCCAATTTCTCTTCCATCGTATGCATGCAACGAAGGTAAGGCGCAGTAAATTCGGAGCATGACGACGGCATGGAAGAATAACAGTTGCAAAATTCTTTGGGTCCATTTGCTGGTCGCAACCATTGCCGTTCCGTCAAGTGCTCAGACCGGACCAACACTTCCTTCTGGCATTGAACTGGGGCTGGGTTCGGGTTATACCCTGCCGCACCGAGACATGATGCAGCATCTCGTGACGGGACATTCAAAGCAAATCGCGATCGGCTGCGGTTGGAATCTTTCCGGAGGATGGACGGACCGGCGAGATGCCACCGGGCATTATTGGCATGGTGTTGAGTTGGCCTGGACCGAGTTGGGAGGTGACGCCCTTGGAACGATGACAAGTGCGCTATGGCTGACCCGATTTCCCTCCAAAATCGGCCATACCGAATTGGGGCTTGGAGCGGGATGGAGCTCAACCCCGTGGAATGCGGAAAGTGCGCCCTCTTCCGTCGCAATCAGCACTCGGTTGAACGCGGGATTGCACGCAGCTTGGGTCTTTCCCATTCTTAGGACCCCACGAAGTGCATGGTTGGTAAAGGCTCGATTTACGCATTTTTCCAACGGAGCCATCTCCTTGCCCAATCTTGGCATCAACAATATAGGTTTAGACCTACGCCACCAGTGGAGAGAAGAGTATGACATTCCGCAGCGGCGACTGACTTCTTATCGCGAGGAGAGACGCGGTGCCTTGGCGCTTGAAATGAGCTTGCGTGCAGGCGTTCGCGACGTAGGGCTTCCAGGAGGAGAACTTCATCCCATCTTCAATGTGCATGTTCTTGGCCTGCATCATTCCAAACGCTCACCATCCCGAGCATGGGTGGTGGCGAATGACCTCGGATACAATCAGAGCCTGAGGGTCACCGGAGCTGCTTCAGGCGCCAACAGCCCATTGAACCGATTACAGTATTCCATTCTGGGAGGAGCGAGATGGGATTTTAACCGCATCCAAGTCACGGCGCTGCAAGGATGGATGTGCACCAATCCCGATCAGGAATTGGGCGCTATGTATTTGATGGTGACCATGCATTATGAGTGCAGCCCAGCCGTAGCCATTGAATTGGGCTTGAAATCATTTCAATTCAGAGCGGACTATCCCTTCATTGGTTTTCGCCATCAATTGGGATCCCTGAAGAAAGGACGCCTCGAGAACGTGGATTGAACCAATGACGGCAGGTGTACTAGCTTCATTCTTTGGCCTGCGTTCGGCCTCAACAATCCGACCCAAAGACCGAAAGGAACAAAAGCAAATCCGATACATTAATGGATCCGTTCAAGTCGACATCACCTGTGCACTGGGGCAACGCGACACACTTTCCTTCCGCTTCACTCCACTCCGTTCCCGTCCCACAGTAAAAAGATGGATCGACTTCATCATCGTCATACACACCATTCTCGTTCGTGTGGTTTCGTTGGATTCAAAGGCAATTTGTGATGTGTAATACTTACAAGATTCTGACATCCTTGGCGAATGGCCACTCCATCTTTATCCCAACAGACTGCCCATCATTCGATGCATTCCTCCCCAAAAGCTCCCAAGAAAATGAGAAGGTCCCCTGTATTGACCATGCCGTCTTGATTGATATCTGAAGGACACGTTGATACGGCGCTTCCTGTGCACGATCCGTCGTCAAACAAAGCGTCGGGATTGTAATTGTCTGCATTGGGCCACGTGCAACCGGCGCACGATTCGATTTCACAGGAACCGTCGTCCAACGTTGCTTCATCATTAAAGTTGCAGGCAAACAAATAAGTACATCCCAGGACATCCGCTTCTGTATTCCCTTGATCATTGTTCCACGCTCCGAACAAGCCCAACTGTTCGGCGTACGTCCAACACGTCAGCCAATTGCCGCCATTCGGTGAAAATGCACCGATGTAATCGACTGATTCGAACCATGCATCCTCCGGAAGGAATTCGGGGTCCACGGCCATTGCAGCGGAATCGGGCGTGAGGTTGATGGGATCCACCACATGACCTGCGTCGGTCTCAAACGCAAAGTCAATGCCAGGGTCGTATGCGAAATTATTGTTGTCCGTAAAGTGTGCTTCCACCTCTTCTTGGCCGTTGAACACATAGCCATCGTCGTATAGAATCAATTCTGAAATGGATGAACTATCCCCGATTTGCCAGAAACGATTGTTCTGAATATTGGTCTCACCGAACAAGAGCAACTCCCATGCATCGCAGGGATCTTCGTCTTCAAAATCAATGCCTAAGCCAAAATTCACGAATAGACTGTTGTGCAAACGAACCCCTGCCCCGTTGTGCAAGCGGATGGCAGTGGCCTGGCCTGCTCCGATGTAAGTCTGGTTATAAAGCAATGGATTGGAATAAGGCATGAACGTCATGTTGACATCAAACTCTTCGTAATCGTCTCCTTCATAGTCCCCTGCGTGATCACCCGCTCCATTGAGCTCATCCGTAATCGAAAAAATGAATTGTCCACGACCCTGCCAACCCTGATCGTACTCCAATCCGTCCTCTTCATTGAAGATTGCTGCCACGTGCCGAACGTCCACCATACCACCGAAAATCTGAATTCCATCATCCCCACTGGCAATGGCTTCAATGAATTCCACCTCGGTGCCATTGCCAACGCCGCAGAGCGACAAGGCATTGGTCTCAATTCCGTTTTCAAATTGTGAGATGCCCAATGATGTCGATGCATGACGCAAACTGATGAATCGGAGAACTCCCGATGATGCATCCCATGGATCATCGCCACCATAAACATGCCTGTTTTGGCCCGTGTAGTCAACAACGCCTTCCACCTCGTCGTTGCCGTCAAAGGTGTTCAATGCTCCATTTCCACAAACAATCAATCCGCCCCACTGTCCACGCACATCGTATCCCACCGAGCCATCCATCGGGTCCGCTTCAAACGTGAAGACAATGGGACAATCAGCCGTTCCATCCGCCATAATGGTAGCTCCTGCGCTAACAATTAGACTGCCGGCGTGTTGGCTGTACAGATAATCCTCTCTTGGAGAGGGATTGCCATTGGGCAAGGTATACGTCAAGGTGTCAAACACAATCCCAGAACGTCCTTTTACCAGGGTGCCGGGCGCAATGCTCAGCACATCCCCTGCATTTACGAAAACAGGCTCTATCAAAAGATAAGTGGTATCACAACTCCACGAAGCTGTGCCTGTTCCCGCACCATCGTTGTCCGAAATCTCTTTGACCGGCCGTTCCGCCCATGGGGGGCAGTCACACGGACCTTGTTGCGACCAAGCGGTTGGATGCGCACCAATAATGGCGAACACAAAAACCGCCCATGAGACGATAAACGGTAAGCGTCGGGATAACATGGTTAATTCAAAAGGAACCCTTCAATTTACGAAAAAAATTCACAAGAGCCCGAATGGCCTGCAAATCGGCCGCAGTACGGTTGTAATTTTACCGCATGGAATGGAAAGTAATTGCCTTGTCAGTCGGAATGTTGGCCTTGGGGTTTGCGGGCATCGCCATCAAAATACTCTTGAAAAAAGACGGTGAATTTGCTGGGACCTGTGCAAGTCAAAATCCCTTGCTCAAAAATGAATCTGGCACATGCTCTGTTTGCGGTGCTCGTCCACAAGACGAATGCTTGAAACCCGCCGAGTAATCGGTCACAAGTGCCCTCAGGTTTTCGTCAAGAATTCGTGGACAAGGCTTCATCCCATCCTTGGGTTTGCCAGGTAACCATAGCGCCCGATTCCGATGCGAAAATGAAAAGTGCTTCGACGCGCTCGAACTCATTTTCTGCACGGTAGGTTTCAATGAAACGCTTGCCTTCCTCTGGCCCCCATACCATGCAGGCTGTGGCCAATGCGTCGGCCGTTGCGGCATCGGCGGCATGTATCGTAGCACTCAAAAGCGAATGCTGTACCGGATACCCCGTAAAAGGACTGATGGTGTGAGAGCGCTTGATCCCGTCTTCCTCATAGAACTTCCGGTAGTTTCCGCTCGTGCAAATCGCGGCATCTTTCACCGCTACGATCGACTGAAGTTGCCGTTCATCCAATCCATCCTGTTGATCAACAGGCAAGTCAATTGCAATGCGCCACACCTGTCCGTCTGCACGAAGGCCCTGGCATTTCACTTCGCCTCCTACTTCCACCATAAAGTTGGACACACCTTCTTCCAGCAAGGCATCTGCGAGCAAATCCACTGTTAATCCTTGGGCAATGCCATTGAAGTCGATTGAAGTACTTGGATTGCCTTTGCGAATGTATGTGTCCTGATAGATTCGATCCACCTCGTTTTCCTCGAGATCAATCCGATCCGCAGTCATGCCTACCGATGGAAGAATGCGTTGAACGTCTTCATCGACTACCACTCCTTTTTCACTCAAACCAAACCCCCACAGCTCCACCAATGGATGCACGGTAGGATCAAAAGCACCTTGGGAAGCCTCAAACAAATCCAGGCTTCGCGACCAAATCACAGACCAGAGACGGGAAGCGTCGATGAATGTGTAGAGTTCGCTGCCCCCCGCGTATTCATTGATGGCATTGATTCGCGAGGCAGGTCGCCACAAGTTGAATTCAACATCTACCG
>CAJQKK010000060.1 GCA_905478895.1 uncultured Flavobacteriales bacterium
TGATCCTGCCAACTTCTGACTCCACACCCACCTCAATATTATTATCCTGAGAGTAGTCGTAGAGGTTCATCGAGGTCAATAAAGAACGGCTTTCGTTCGCATAGAATTTTGCGTGCAAGCGCTCGTCATAGACGATTTTTATATTCGGCATCTCCATAAGAAATCGCAGAGCCTCTGGATCAAAACTCTTATAGTATTTCCCTTCACTTTTCCCGAAACAAATCTGAATCTGGCACTCTGGACACTTCTTTAGTTGCTTCAAACCATCCAGATACCTGTGGTTCAACTTGATGTACGGGCTTACCAAAATCAACTTTTCTTTAGCTTCTTGGATGATGGCTTCAACGGAAGCGTTCAGCGCGTGGCCTTGGAGAAATTTAGACATTGTATTCTTAATTAAAGCGTCAAGCTACAGCTGATATTTGAAAAATGAGAAGACCAATTGACTTCGAATGTTTCGATGGGTCGATAATTTCAACTTGTCTGAAACTTACTTTATTAACCTAATTAAAGAACAACCGCTTCGATACTCGGGAAGATTTTGCGACTCACGGGGACATTTGCTAGCGGGATTGACGTTCACTGCGGGCCATTCGCCGTCCTGTGAATCGTGCACCGTTACCAATAATTAAACATGTGCCCCCAACATCTAGGCCGCGACCTCTTCATGCACTTGGGCTAGCGGTCATTCGCTGCAATTGTCCTGAACGATCGGCTTGAATAATGAAATCAGGTGCACGATCAGGAAAGTCTAACCAGTGTCGATTTGGAATAATTCAAATATCTCCGTGCGTATATTGCCTGAGATGAATTTTGACGCAATCACCGAACATCACCTCGAGCAGGCGATTGAAAAACTTGACCAAGATGGGTTAGCGTCTGGATTCTCCTCAGTTGAATACGATTTGAAATTTCGTGGCAATCGTTACCCTCCAAAAATGGTGGTGTCAACAGCCTACCACATCGCCTTCGGAATAGAACTGGATCACAATGATTTCGCTGGAGGCAAGGATACACCTGCATTCAAGCTTTTAGAACGACATGGGTACACCATTGTTCGCAAACCCATTTCAAAGCGCGCTCGGAATGTGTGGATGATGGGCGCTGGGAAAAATGCTGATCAATGGCAGAAATGGCAAGCAAAAGGCATCATTTCGGTTGATCTAGACGTAGGAAACATTGCCGCTTTGGGTGACAAAGAATCCATTAGTGATGCGGTTAGCCGTGCTTATCAGGAAACTAACCCCGTAAATGACACCAGACTTGCGATGGACTTCCTGTCCGAAATGAAAGTCGGGGACTGGGTAATCGTGAAGAAAGGACGAAGGACTTTGCTGGGGTTTGGGGAAGTGGCCGGAGATTACGAATATGACCATAGTCAACAAGACTATCGCCACATGCGAACAGTCGTATGGGTTCGGAAGGGTGGATGGGAGCGAGAGACGGACGGTCCAATAAAGACGCTCACGAACATCACAAAAATTAAATCGGGAGATAAATATTCATGGGAAGGGCACTTGGAAACAATCTTTCATGGCCGCATGCCCAATTATTGGATATTCCAGGGAAATCCAGATGTCTTTGATTTCGAATCATCTTTACACTCCGGCCTACTGGACAAGTTTTTCGTTTCCAGTCATAAAAACTCAATCCAACCAGGTGACTTCGCCATCCTTTGGTTGACAGGTTCCCAGTCAGGATGCTATGCGCTTCTTCGAATTGCCTCTCATCCCAAATCAGATGACACCGACTCCGATCATTGGAGAAATGACTCTAAGGAAGGGCTGTTTGCAGACATCGAAGTCATTGAATCATTCGCGAACGCTCCAAGGCTTGCAGATAAGATTAATGGTGTACCACTGTTCGACTCCTTCAATGGCGGAACACAGGGAACCAATTTTCAGTCCTCGCCCGGCCAATTTCATTTTTTCATGAATTCTCACGAGTCAACTCCGCCGTCAACGAGAAAATATTGGCTCGTGCATGCGGGAGATCACATCGAAGGTGAACACGGTCAGCATTGGCAACGCTACCGCGACGAGGGGTTCATTTCCATGCCCCCACCACTTGGGGATGTTTCTGGATTTGCGAATAAGGACGAAATCGTTCAGGCCCTGCAAGCAAAAGGCATTGGATCTGACCGAAACGCCGTACCCACCCAGACGGCTCTTGGGTATTGGGGGTTTTGTCACAAGATGAGCCCCGGCGACATCGTCTTTGTGCGCTCCTACTCCTATTTCGTGGGAGTCGGTGAGATTGCCTCCGGTTATTCCTACAATGAAAATGACGTCAATTGCCCGCATCGCAGAAGCGTCAATTGGCTCAGCCATGGAATGGCCATAGCTCCCGAAGGATGGACCTGGAAAAAGCTTACCGACATCACGCAGTACGATGGCTGCGAAGGCGTGACTTATTGCTTCGAGCGATTCTCGCAGCTGGCCGAGGACGTATTCATTACGCCAGACCAATTCCCAAAACGCGTGTGGTGGGTAAACCAAGGGGCTACATTTAGCGAACAGCAGCAGCTGCTCTGGGCGCCGCATAAAACAGAAGGTGGGCAAACACGATACTATCACAAAAATGTTGATGAAGTCCGCGAGGGAGACTTAATCCTCCACTACTCCGATGGTGCGATCAGAGGAGTGTCATTTGCAAGTTCGGATTCAACAACTTCAAAA
>CAJQKK010000061.1 GCA_905478895.1 uncultured Flavobacteriales bacterium
AAATTTGGGGTGCAGGGGATTGGACGACCATAAGCGGTTGTTTTTTAGTTTGTTAGAATGAAATGAGGGGCGCTACTAAACCAACGGGTGGTGTTTTGATTTTAGTATGCAGTTGTTAAAATTCACGGTTCCGCAACGTTGCCGAAACTTGATTTCGGGGGGTCAAATTGGCCTTCTTGCGGCCATGTTGCAGTCCTCCTCTACCCCCTTCCTTTCCCGACAGCACTGGGTGCGTCGGATGTGGACGCCCATCAAAATGGGCATGATGAAAAAGCTGATCAAAGACGGCAAAGGCGCCCCGTGGCGTCTGGCCGGCGGCCGGTCGCTCAAACAACAATTTTCGCACGACGCGTCAGGTTGGTACGCCGACATTCCGTTGTGGCCTGGCCCGCGTGGAGCGTGTGCCATGGTGTGCGGCGCCGACACGCTCCTCGATCTGCTCGCCGGTGAAAACAAGCGCGTCTCGCTCCGCCTAAGCCTCGAGCCGCAGCACCTGCGCGGCGGCAATGCCGTCTCCGGCGTGTTGGATTACGTGCGGCCCGACGGCCTTGGCGACGGCGCTGACTACCGGTGCAGCCTCGAGGATGAACCCGAATTTGAATTGTGGCTATGTGGCGTCACCGAGTTTGTGTTTGGCTTCATGCCCAAGCGCATCTACTTCGAAGTCGCCTGAAGCTTGGCATGGGGAGGAGGTCTTCGTACCTTCTTCCCATGCGTGCTTTCATTTGTCGGACGCCGGACGTGGATGCGGAAGATGTCCAAAGTTTGATGGATCTACTCCATGGCCAACACGGACCTGTGGTTTTTGTGGACGGCGGTGAGGTAGAGGCGCAGGCTGTGGACAGTACGTATGGGCCTCTTCTGATGTGGGCGGAGGCGTACCGAGCAATGCGCGATGAACGGATCAAAAAAGACGCCGACCCGCAGGACGCTCTGTTCCTTTTGACTGGAATCCAGAATGAGGCCATTTTTTTTGCCTTCAGCGAAGCGGTAGGTTCAGGTCCAGGTAACCATTGCGTGATGGTAGGCGGTTGGAAGGAATTCGCTTTGCGCGGTTTTGTCCATCCCACCTTGCACATCATTGCCAGCAACCTGATCCAAGGGTGGATGCATACCTCGATGGAAGAATGGGCGAAATGGGCGCATCAGAAGGCAAGGGGATGCATTTCGGATTTTTGCCAAAACAAGCCCGATATCCTGTTGCGCTTGCGCACGGCTGATGTCTGCGATTCGTGCGTGGCTGCATTCAATGCGGCCATCGATGAGGGAAAAATTAGTGCCGCGGCCTTTCATCAATGTATGCAGCTGGTGGAGCTCTCCCGCACAGAATTGTGTTTTCACAAACGGATGAAAGCAGCGCCGCTTGTGAGTCCCATCGTAGTTCATGGACACCGCATGAAGATTTGGTTGACTGAGCTGAATAGGGAACTAAAAATTCGGGGACTCACGCCAAGGTGCCTGTATCTGTTGTACTTGAAGCATCCGGAAGGCATTGCCTACGAACGATTGGATGAACACATAGACGAACTCATTGCGATTCATCAGCGGGTGAGCGGCACCAAAACGCGTGAGGTCTTGCTCGATGAGTTCACCAATTTGTTCGATCCGGGAGACCGCTCCAGCCTGAACCAACAAATCTCGCGGTTGAGAGGAAGCCTTCGAAATGCGCTCGGCGAAGATGTGTTGGAGAACTACCTCTGGTCCAGCGATTCAGAGGTCAAGACGATACCCATTGCCCAAGAAGGAGGGATGGTCTCCTTCGAAAATTAGACCGGTCAGGCACCATTTTGGCAACGTTGCCGGAAGTTGATTTAGGGGTGCCCACGGTCGGATTTTGGGGGCATGACAGAGTTCGCCCCAGTTCACAAAAACCCTGAAATCCAGCCTGCGCATTTGGCGCACGGGGGCATTTGGTGCTACCCTTGCAGTGCATCCAGAAGGGAAGTCTATTCCCTGCCAACCGATCCGATTCTTGGGCACGGTGGCCAGACGATGCGGAGTCTAACCTCAAAAACAAAAGAAGCATGTGGAACAGCCCCACCTACCCCGGCCGAGCCCATTATTTGGCCAGCCTCCCCGACCAACTCGAAATCGCCCGCACGAGCTACCGCTTCTACGTGGCGCCCAACGTCTGGGTCTTCGAACGCGGCAAATTGGATTACGTCGGCACGCGCCTCGTCAGGCAGGCCTTTGCCGACCAAGACCGCCCCGCCCTCTTGCGCCTCTTTGACGTCCATGACGAGATTCGCCGCGGCCTTGATGGCGACGCTCCTGCCATCGATCGCGCGTTGTTGCAGGCGCGGTTTGACCTCGGCCTGCCACCGTTTAATGAGGAGGAGTGAGGGCGGTCAGGAGCGATTTGGAAATTCCGTTTTGGTTCGAACTTATATACGCGTGAGGCTTTCACTGGCCGCCGCATCTCTTTTTGTTTCACCCTTTAAACCCTTAACGCCATGCCTACCATTTTGAAATTGCACGAGCCCGAGCACTACGATGTCATCCGGAAAATGATCCAGCACGATTACGTGTTTTGGTTGGATGTTGAAATGCGCAAAGCCGATGATGAGCCCGCTCTTGTTGGGTACATCCCGCTGGGGTCCAAACTCAGCCGGGTGCACCACGTATTGCTCGATCCTACCATGGAAGCCGTGGCCGCCATGAAGCGGCTGCCGCACACCACGTGGGGGCTGTTCGTATGCCTGAAGATTGTTCCTGTGATTGAAGCCGGCGGTGTGGTCGCGGCTTACTCACTGCACGAACTGGAGTTGATCAAGCAGGTGCTGTTGGATTTGGAGCGGCCGGACATGTTTGAGCGGCTGATTTACCTCGATTGCAATGCCAAGGAATGTTTTCGCAAGTACCTGCCTCAGGAATACGGACGGGTCCGCTGCAGGATCC
Source organism: uncultured Flavobacteriales bacterium (assembly GCA_905478895.1). Classification (GTDB taxonomy): domain Bacteria; phylum Bacteroidota; class Bacteroidia; order Flavobacteriales_D; family Sanyastnellaceae; genus UA16. The sequence continues at coordinate 2,899 of CAJQKK010000061.1, forward strand.
GAAAAGAAGTCACCCGTGGCATGATTTCTCGTCCGCGCCGAGCAGGGTTAAAGGACTTCCTTTTGACCAATGCCACTTCGTATAGTTATCCCAAATACTTGCGTTATTTCTCACCTGCTGAAGCCATCGGCTACATCCGGCCCCAGGCGGAGGAGCGTCGTCCGCGCCGCTGGACGCCAGGTGCCAAACGCAGGTTTTCCCAGCTTCTGACGTACAACGAAAACGACGTGCGGGGCATGCGCCACTTGACGCGGGAGTTGATGCAGATTGGTGCAATGCCTGAAGTTCAGTTAAATTAAAAAAACAATCATTCCAATGAAAAAAACAACAAATCGATTAGGCGCGTGTGCGTTTCTTTTGGCCTGCGCGGCTTGGATTACGCTCTATGGATGCCACTCGGCTGAGCCTGAGGGCTCGGCTGCGCTCAACATTTCGGAACTGGGTCCTCCCCG
>CAJQKK010000062.1 GCA_905478895.1 uncultured Flavobacteriales bacterium
TATTCACAAAATGTCATCAGCTCCAATTCGGATCGGGATGTCGTGAATCTGTTTTATGGTTTTCTCGCGGGACCCGAGAATTTGCAGCGAAACCTACTCACTCCATCGGGTGAAGTGCAAGAGGTGAATCACTCGCTGCAAACCGCACAGCATGTGATATCTGGTTTTGAATTTGATTTGACTGAGCGGTTCAATCTCAATGTCGAGGGATACTTGAAAAACTTCACCCAGCTGACCAATGCGAATCGCAACAAACTTTTTGAAGACAATGCGGACAACGCGGATGTGCCGGAGGTGCTTCGGAAAGATTTCATCGTGGAAACCGGCATTGCTTATGGTGCAGATGTCGTTTTAAAATACGAGGATCGATCCACTTATATGTGGCTGGTTTATGGCTATGGCAATGTGGATCGTTGGGATGGGTTCCGCTGGTATGATCCGGTGTTTGATCGTCGTCATAATGTCAATCTGGTCGTTTCACAGGGGTTAGGAAAGGACAAGGCGTGGGAAGTTAGCGCCCGCTGGAATTTGGGTTCTGGCCTGCCTTTTACGCAAACGCAAGGATTCTTTCAGCCGCCCAATGTAGTGGATGGAATTGCAACCGACTACGTCGTTGCGAACAGTGAAGAGTTAGGCATTCAGTTTGCCGGCCTCAATGAGGGGCGATTGCCGGCCTATCACCGTTTGGATTTGAGCATCCGAAGGGAATTTGAATGGGAGAACCATACCCTTGAGTGCTCTGCAGGTGCTACCAATGTTTACAGCCGTGACAATGTATTTTATGTCAACCGGGTCACTGGTGAGCGTGTAGATCAGTTGCCATTCTTGCCTTCCATTAGCCTCGATTGGAGGTTCTAATTGGATCTAGTTCGCTTCTTGCGAATGGTGATCAGCGATCAGTGCCGCAGCATTTTCCTTCGCAGCTTCACTTACAGAAGTCCCGCTGAGCATGGAGGCGATCTCCATGACCCGGACATCATCTTTCAAGGCTTCTACGAGCGTGTGTGTCGATTCTTTTGATTCCTTCTTAGCGACCTTCAAATGCTGGGTTGCGATAGCGGCTACCTGAGGCAAGTGCGTTACAGCGATGACTTGCTGGTGTTGCGACATCCGCTTCATCATCTGTGCCATTTTACTGGCAACGTTTCCGCTGACCCCCGTGTCGATTTCATCCAAAATAATCGTCGGAATGCTTACAGCATCATGGCCTACGGCTTTGAAGGCGAGCATCAATCGGCTTTTTTCGCCGCCAGACGCAATCTTTTGCAGGGGAAGGGGAGCGATTCCAGGATTGCTCGAAAAGCGCATTTCAATGGCCTCAATGCCCATGGGGTCCGGCTGCTCAGCAAGCGAAAATTCGAACTTGAGCTGCGCGTGGGGCATGTGCATGGTCTGCAACGTGTTTTGTATTTGGACGGCGAGTTCAGCAGCGGTGGTTTCCCGACTCGTCATCAAAGCTTGTCCTTGAAGGAGTAAGTCTCGTTTGGCCTGTTCCTCGCGCTCAACGGCTGCCTCGTAATCTTGTTGGACGGAGGAAGCTTTGTCCAGGCGGGACTTCATGCCTGCTTCCAGTTGAATCAGGGCCTGGGCATCACTGGCGTTGTGCTTATGTAGTATTTTTTGAAGGTCATCAAACCACCCCATTAGGATGTGCAATCGCTGTGGGTTTTCTTCCACGGATTCCGCCTGATGTTCCAATTCTTGTGACAGATCGTCCAACTCGATGGCGAGGGCTTCCACCCGTTGATGAAGTGCTGCGTATTGCGAAGTGCGTTGGGTGGTTGCCGCGACTCGCTTGCGCGCTTCTTGGAATCGATCAATCGCAGAATTTCCTTGGCTTTCATCCGTTAAGGCCGCCCATGCTGTTTGCAGGTCATGCCGGAGTTCAGCGCTGTGCTCGAGGGCGTTTCGTTCTTCTTCAAGTCCATTCCAATTGCGGTCTTGAAGTTGCAATTCGCTCAGCTCTTTCAGTTGATATTGGAGGTAGTCCAAGTCTGTTTGAGGCTTGGCTTTTTCCAACTCTAGATCACGAAGCGTTTGCTTCGCCTTTTCATACTCCTTGTAGGCATTATTGTAAGAAACAATTAAGTCACTGTGATTGGCGCGTTCGTCAATCCAATGCAACTGATACGCGCGGGTCAAAAGGAGTCGTGTGTTGTCTTGGCCGTGGAGGTCCACCAGCTGTTCTCCAACCCAGCGCAATTCTCCCGCTGTCACAGGGCTATCGTTGACAAAAGCCCGAGAACGTCCTTCGGCATTCAATTCCCGCCTCAAGATGATTTCTGGCCATGCTTCATAGGAGTTGGATTTTAGCCATTCGGTTAGCGGTTTGGGGCATAGAAATGTGGCTTCAATAACACATTTTTGCGTGCCCTGCCGAACAGCAGACGCGTCTGTGCGGTGACCGAGTACGAGTCCCATCGCGCCAAGAACAATGGATTTTCCCGATCCGGTTTCTCCCGTCATGGCGGTCATTCCCGGGTTCCATTGAATTTCTAATTCTTCAATCAGGGCATAATTGCAAATTTGGAGTCGCTTCAGCATGGAGTCGAAGGCTTAGCTGAAGATGCTGTCGTATTTGGAAATGTTTCCAGGGTCCATTTGCTTCAAAACAGGAAGCAATCGAGTCTTCTCTGCTTCGGGTGCTGGACCAAATACCTTGAGGATTTCGTCCGACTTCGCCAAGAAAAAGAGTTGGAGATTGTAGGAGGATGGGCGAATGCGATGGGTTTGTCGCATTTCAATCAACGCATCTGCCATGGCCAATCGTCCACGTTCCACGTCATCGAACAGTTGATCCAATCCCATGCGGTGATAATAGTACAGGCAATTGCGCACCGGACGAAAAGTTTGCGAGAGCATATTCTCCACCAACCAATAGCGGTTTTGTTGCCCTTGGCTGGCTTTCCAGCCCGAAGGACCGGAATTCTGAGCATTGGCCACGATGGTTTGTGCTTTCAAATAGTAGGGTGTGCCGCTTTCGAGCCCCATGCTATCGTAATCCATGCCCAAGACCATGTAGGCATAGTAGGCCAAAACGGAAGACAGGTTGTCCCGGTATTGGTCGATGCTGAATTGGATGGTGCTGCTTCCGTCCCAGCTGATGTCAAAATCGCTGTCATTGACAAGGAGCATGGAGGTGTTATAATCACTGTTGTAGACGGGCCGTGAACTCTGAACTTGCAAGGTGCCTTTGAATGTGGTAGCGGATGGTGCTTCGGAGATGGTGATTTGGAAGCTGCACTCGATGCGCTCTTCAAATAAGATTTGATCATTGGTCCACCGACGACCGTTCATGAATTCCTGGATGTTTTCCTCCATAGATTCAAAAATCGAAGACTCAACGTTGGCGATTTGCGGGGCAATGACCTGTACCCGGCAATTCAATTCTTGGCCTTGGAGGCTAGCAAAAGCAAAAGACAGTATGCTGGCGCATGACAAGGCGATAAAATGGGCGTTTATGGATCGAATCATGGCTGCAATTGTATCTGAATGAGTTGAACGATGTCTCGGGCAACCTCTTCTTTTGATTTGAGTTCAAAAATATGGGAATTCCCATTTTGCTCAAAAACAGAAATTTTATTCGTGTCGGTTCCAAATCCAGCGCCTGGGTCGGCCGTACTATTCAATACGATCATATCAAGGTTTTTTCGCTTGAGCTTGGATTTCGCGCTTTTCACGCCATCATCTGATTCAAGCGCAAAACCGACGAGCAATTGATCACTTCGCTTCTGTTTTCCCCAATCTGCCAAGATGTCGGGGTTTTCATGCAATTCGATGGCTGGGGGCATTTCGTTTCGGTGCAATTTTTCGGAGGCACTTGATTTTGCGCGAAAATCGGCTACTGCCGCAGTGGCGATGCCAATGTCGGCGGTCTTGAATGCTTCCAGCGCTGCTTTGTGCATCTCGACCGCCGTTTCGACCCGCGTGACTTGAACGCCAAGGGGTGGGGATAATTGCACGGGCCCTGAAATCAAGTGCACATTCGCGCCAGATTGTTTCAATGCAGTGGCCAGAGCAAACCCCATTTTCCCGGAACTTCTGTTCCCGATGAAACGAACGGCATCAATGGGTTCGTGCGTTGGCCCTGCCGTGATGACTATCTTTTTGCCAGCGAGAGGTGCTTGAGATTGGAACCAGGACTCCAACCAATTTGCAATGGTTTCGGGCTCGGCCATGCGCCCTTTGCCGTCCAGCCCTGAAGCTAAGGGACCAGATTCCGGCTCGATAATGGGTACGCCCCGTTGTTGGAGGGTTTTGAGATTGGTTTGTGTTGCATCGTGTTGAAACATATCCAAATCCATCGCTGGGGCTGCAATGACCGGACACCGGCTGCTAAGGTGAACAGCCATGAGAAAGTTGTCGCAGGTGCCGGCAACCATCGCGCTGAGAGTTTGAGCGGTGGCGGGCGCAATCAAGAAAAGATCTCCCCACAGTCCCAATTCGACATGGTTGGTCCATTCCCCCGAATCTTTATCCTCCGTGAAGTCACTGTATACCCGATGCCCTGTCAAGGTTGCAAGGGTCAAGGGTGTAATGAATTCCGTAGCGGAGGGTGTCATGATCACGCGCACCTCTGCACCACGACGCTGCAGTTCACGGGCGAGCAAAGCTGACTTGTAGGCCGCAATGCTTCCGGTAACTCCTAGTAAAATTTTTTTGTGTTGCAACATGGCGGCAAATGAGTTCCGCCAGGTGCTCAATCTTCGTTTCCTTCAGCTTCTTCTTCAGCTTCTTCTTTCTCGTCGAAGCCGAGGAGCCCTTCTCCCATTTCTGCTAGGGCCACGCTGTGGGGCTTTGGGAGCCGCTCGTAAAATTTTGAAATCTCGATTTGTTCGCGATTTTCAAACACTTCTTCCAGTGAATCCGTGGGGGTGATGAACTCCTCCAACTTGGCGTTGAGTTCTTGTTTCATCTCTACAGCCAATTGGTTGCTGCGCTTGCTGAGCACCACAATGGTTTCAAACAAGTTGCCTGTTCCGCTCTTCTCCAGCTCATGACTGTCGCGGGTTTCGGTCGTCTTTTCAGCTTTGATGGACTTGAAGTTCATGGTCATTCAATGGTTTGGTTGGCCTCCAGATTTTCAATGGCATTGATGCACTTTGCGTGAACGGCTTGCGCGTCTTTCATGTATTGGCTATCAGGGAAACGGGCGACAAAGGTAAGAAAAGCTTCAATGGTATCGTTGAATCGTTCCAATTTCCTTCGTTCGGTGCTCATTTGGGCATATTGATAGTAGCTATCCACGATGAGCCATTGGATTTCATCACGGAATGGTGTGTCCGGAAAATCTTTCAATGCATTTTCAAAGGCAATGACAGCGCTTTTGTACTTCTGGGTGCGGTGATAGAGTTTCGCGGATTCATAGGATTTTACTTCCATTTTATACCGTAGCTCATCCACAAGTGTTTGGCACGAGTCCCGGTATGGGGTGGAGGGGTAGCGGTCCATAAAGAGTTGAAATTCACTGATTGCAGCATCTGTTTCGCTTTGATCCAAGGAGGCTTTTGGACTCAATTTGTAACTGCAGATAGCGGCTTGAAATTGAGCGGATTCCGCTCTGCTATCGTTGGGAAATGTTTTGGCGAAGGTTTTAAAATGGTACCGCGCGAGGTAAAAATCCCCAACGCATTCATGGGCTTGCGCGCGGTAAAACGCCGCGTCAATGGCGCGTTCTGTTCCGCGCGATAAGCTAGCCACTTCCTCCAACAAGGGGAGCGCACCAAAGCATTTGTTGCTGTCCAAGAATCCCAGCGCTCTCTCGTATTTGTAGTCCAAATCGGTGCTCTTCATGATCTTGTTGTAATCGCTGCAACTGCTGAAGAGAACGAGCGAAACGAAGATTGACCCAAGCAATGTGGGAGCGAGGGCTCCGGGGCTAAATAAGTGAACCGTGAGCTTCGGCAATTTTGGATATAGTGGCATCGTGGGGGCGAAGGTAATTGGCTTTGCATATCTCAGCAAGAAGCCCCGTTTATTTTGGCAAAACTTTCCTGTTTTTGGCCTCAAAATCGTGAATGATGGAAAATTTCGGAGAAGTCTCCTTTGAAATCTAAGGTTTAATACGCCTTAGATGGTAAGTTTGTCGCTTATTTAAACCTATCGCCTTGGATATTTTTGATCGCATTCGCAACGACCGTGGACCACTTGGCCAACACGCACGTGAGAGCCACGGATACTTTACATTCCCGAAGCTGGAGGGTGAGATTTCCAACCAAATGACCTTTCGCGGCAAAGACGTTTTGGTTTGGTCCGTGAACAACTACCTTGGATTGGCCAATCACCCGGATGTGCGGAAGGTTGACGCCGAGGCCTCGGCCAATTGGGGAATGGGTTATCCGATGGGTGCGCGCATGATGTCAGGACAGACATCGCAGCATGAGCTTCTTGAAAATCAGCTTGCTGATTTCATGCAAAAGCAGGACGCATTCCTATTGAATTATGGGTATCAAGGGTGTCAATCCGCTATTGAGGCATTGGTGAGCCGGCACGATGTCATCGTGTATGACTCCGAGTCCCATGCGTGTATGGTGGACGGTGTGCGTTTGCACCAGGGAAAGCGCTTCGTCTATCAGCACAACGATATGGATTCCTTTGTCAAGCAATTGGACCGAGCTAAAGCCATTTGTGACCAGTCAGGCGGCGGCATATTGGTCGTCACGGAGGGAGTATTCGGGATGGCGGGCGACCAAGGCAAATTGAAAGAGATTTGCGCTTACAAAGAATCCTATGGTTTCCGACTGTTTGTGGATGATGCGCATGGATTTGGAACCATCGGGGACAGTGGAAGAGGCGCAGGTGATGCCCAAGGTGTCCAAGACCAAATTGACGTTTATTTCGGCACCTTCGCCAAAGCCATGGCCACCGTTGGGGCTTTTGTCGCCGGTGATGAAGACGTAATTGACTTCTTGCGCTACAACATGCGATCGCAAACCTTCGCCAAGTCCCTGCCAATGCCAATCGTGATTGGTGCTCAGAAACGCTTGGAGATGCTTCGCACCCAGCCCGAGCACAAAGAGCGTCTATGGACGGTAGCCAATGCCCTTCAGTCAGGCCTCAAGGCAAACGGTTTTAATATCGGAGTAACAAATTCATGTGTCACACCTGTGTTCTTAGCTGGCGGTCTGGGGGAAGCCACTAATTTGACATTGGATTTGCGCGAAAACTATGGCATTTTCTGTTCCATTGTGGTGTACCCAGTAGTACCCAAGGATACCATCATGCTGCGTTTGATACCAACAGCTGTGCATACATTGGAGGACGTCGCGTATACGATTGAGACCTTCAACAAAGTGAAGGATAAGTTGTTTGCGGGCGATTACAAGAGCGAGAAGATTGCCTCTTGGGCCTAATGCGGCTCACGTTCTGAATGATGCGCGTTTACATTGAATTGTCTTTTGATGGCAACGCCTACCACGGCTGGCAGCGCCAGCCTAATGGAAATACCGTCCAAGAAGAATTGGAGCGAGCGCTTTCCCTTTTCACGGGTACAACGATGGCTGTTATGGGATGCGGTCGAACCGATGCGGGTGTTCATGCTTCCTATTTTGTTGCCCATTCGGATTGGCCCGAAGAGGCGCCACGAATCAAACGATTCAAGGATTGGAATGAAGCGGTTTGGAAATTGAATGGCATGTTGCCCAAGGCCATCGCTATTCACCGGATTTCCCCGGTTCACGCCAAAGCTCACGTGCGATTTGATGCGACCGAAAGGGGATATGTCTACCACATGCACACCGCCAAGGATCCTTTCTTGGTGAATCGTTCAGCGCGCATCATGCGGAATGTTGATTTTGAAAGGATGCAAGAAGCCGCACCGCTATTGATTCAGAAAGCAGACTTTGCAGCGTTTTGCAAGTCAGGAGCTGAACAAAAAACCACGATTTGCGATGTGCGTGAATCGCGGATTGTTTCTTCGGATGGTGGAGGCCGATGGATGTATGAAGTCAGCGCTGACCGGTTCCTTCGAAACATGGTTCGAGCCATGGTTGGTACGTTGTTGGAAATCGGCCAGGGAAGAATCGAACCTGAGGACTTGACGGCTGTTCTAGCCAGTAAGGACCGCAGTCAAGCGGGCTCATCAGCCCCAGCAGATGGTCTGTATTTAAATCGGGTGGTTTATCCAGACTTCGTGCCATGGCATGGAAAATGGGGCCAGGAAGCAAATGGAAAATGACCAAGGAGGCCGTCGCCGGAAAGGTATTTGATGCAGCCACGCTGAAGCGAATCATCAAGCAGGTGCAACCGTACCGGGTTCGCTTTGCGGTCACGGGTGGATTGGTGTTGCTCCTTTCTGGAATGGTTTGGATACGGCCCGCTTTGATTCGGATTGCGGTCGATGACGCCATACCGGCTGGCGACCATGCATATTTACTACAGATATTCTGCGCCGTTGTTGGCTTGCTCATTTTTGAAGCATTGCTCCAATTTCGCGTCACATACATGGCAAATTGGGTGGCGCAAAGTGTGAGCTTGGATTTGCGATCCAAGTTGTTCGAACATGTGGCGAAGTTTCGCTTGCGGTATTTCGACAAGACGCCAGTGGGGACGCTGGTCACCCGACATGTCAGTGATATTGACGGAATTGCCAATGTCTTTTCCAATGGAATCTTGAATGCCATTGGAGATATACTGGCACTTTTCGTGGTCATTGGAACGATGGTTTGGGTGGATTGGCAATTGACGCTTTTGGTTCTTGCCCCCATCCCTGTTTTGTTGTTTGCGACACGTATTTTTCAAAAGGTCATCAAAAAGGCATTCATTGATGTTCGAAATGAGGTGTCTCGAATGAATGAGTTTGTGCAAGAGCATGTCACGGGCATGCACATTGTTCAGGCGTTTGGACGTGAGAAACGGGAGGCCAGGGAGTTTGCGAAAATCAATGCCTCACACCGTGACGCCAATATTCGGTCCATCTGGGCATTTAGTGTCTTCTTCCCGCTGGTCGAACTTCTTTCCGCGACCAGCGTAGCGATTTTGCTTTGGTGGGGAATGCAGGATGTTTTAGCGGAGCGCATGACCTTGGGCATCCTCTTGCAGTTCATCCTGTATGTTTTTATGCTTTACCGTCCAATCCGTCAATTGGCGGATCGGTTCAATGTCCTGCAAATGGGCATTGTCAATTCAGATCGCGTATTCAAACTGTTGGCCAAAGATGAAGGCATGGAGGACCCTGCAAGTGATTTGTCCTACGCTTTTCGTGGCGAAATTGAATTTGAAAATGTCTGGTTTGCGTATGAAGGTGAGCAATGGGTGTTGCAGGATGTTTCATTTCGAATAGAGGCGGGTCAAAAAATTGCTTTTGTCGGAGCAACGGGTGCTGGGAAATCCACCATCATAAACCTTCTGACCCGTTTTTACGCGCATCAAAAAGGCACCATCCGAATTGATGGAGAAGATATCTCAACCATTCCACTGCGTGCTTTGAGGAGCCAAGTGGGCGTGGTTTTGCAAGATGTTTTCCTTTTTTCCGATGACCTCATCAATAATGTGACCATGTACAAGGAGGGCTACTCGCAATCTGATTTGGATGCGGCCGCAAAAGTGGTAGGCGCTGATGAGTTCATAGCGCGATTGCCAGAGGGGTGGAAGCAAAATGTGAGGGAACGCGGAGCAATTTTGTCCGTGGGGCAGAGGCAGTTGATCGCTTTCATGCGCGCATACCTTGCTTCTCCTAAAATTTTGGTATTGGATGAGGCCACTTCGAGCATTGACTCCGAAAGCGAATTGTTGATTCAACGGGCAACCGAGCGCATCACAGAAGGACGAACATCGCTCATTGTCGCTCATCGATTGAGCACCATACGTGATGCCGACGCGATTTTTGTTCTTGAAGAAGGACGCCTCGTGCAGCAAGGTGTACACGACGAACTTATTGAAGCCTCAGGAGTTTACCGCGATTTGAATCGCATGCAGATGGGACAGGCCGATCAAGATTGATTCAGGCAGCCTGGTGCAAGTCTGCCATCGCAATAGTTGCTTGATTTTTGGGCGAATCCGCTTGACCGCGTTTGGGTCGAGAAGGATTGTAGGCCAGTGCATTCGATCGCAGCGACTGGATCATCCCGATGTGCTTGTAAATTTTCTTCAAAGACCGTTTGTGTCCTTTGTTTAACTCGTCGGAATGGTATTGTGTGAATCGCACCAATCGACGCGTCCGCAATTGGGTGAGTAGAACCAGGTAATTGAGGAAGCTGTCCGCGAAATTTTTAGGTTCCTTTATCGTCGCTATGATCGCAAAATTGTGCTCCATCGTCAACGGCACACAGGTATCCAAGGCACGCTGGAAAATCGGGTCAACCCCACCATGAGCCCATTCGATCCAGGTGGGACGCAGGTGCAGGAAAATGGTCTGAAACGTTCGGTTTACCTTGTGAAAAGGATAAAGGAGAAATGACAATGCTTGCATGGGCATTCGTACGCGAAACAACGCACTCAGGTTTCAAATGCACTTGAAATGATCAAAGGGCTCCAGGCAATCCAGGCAGCTGAAGTGCGCTTTGCACGCTGTGGAACCGAATGGGGAAACAAGTTTCGTGTTTGTGGTTTTGCATCTTGGGCAGGGCACAATGCGTTCATCCCCTAATAGAAAAGCCTTGTCTGCACTTTGGCCCTCTGGTGGCGCGACTCCATGTTGGGCCATTTTTTTTCGAGTGGAAGCGCTGATCCAATCGGTCGTCCATGCAGGGGACATTACCAATCGAACCGAAACATTGGTGTATATTTCTTCTGCTGCCTCTTGCAAATCCTCTTTAATGGCATCGGTCGCCGGGCAACCGGTGTAGGTCGGTGTCAATTCAATGATTATGGTGTCGCTCTCCATAACGATTCCACGAATCATGCCCAATTCCATAACGGTTAGAAAGGGAAGTTCTGGGTCCATCACGCTATGCAAGCGTTTCTCGATTCGCGTTAGCACATCATTTACCATTGCGCGCCAGGATACGTGCGCGGCAAGACTTGCATTTCGGCCAGCAAGAAACTGAGGTGTTCCGTGTGTTCTCCTATGCGGCCTCCTTTTTGCATCCAGTCTGCGGAAGGTGGTTCCAAGGTTGCCTCAGCAAGAACGTCTTGAACCGCCTTAAGCCAACTCTTTTCGAAGGAGGCCAGTGGCGGTAAGATGCCTGTGTCCGCCCATTGCGAATCCATTCCGTAGTCCATGAAAAATTCGCCGGTGTATTCCCAAAGCCGGTTGATGCTGGCCTGGATGCGGACCTTACTTTCGTCGGTTCCATCCCCCAATCGTACAATCCATTTGGCCGAATGTGCGGCATGGTACCGCACCTCTTTAATCGCTTTCGTAGCAATGGCAGCAAGTTCCAAGTCAATCGTTTGCTGGGCCAGCGCCTCATAGCGAAGCAATGAGAATTGATCAAACAGGAATTGGCGTGCGATGGTGTCCCCAAAATCACCGTTTGGAAGTTCCACGAGCAATAAATTCCGGAACGCACGATCGGTTCGGAAAAATGCCAGTTGATCCTCATCTCTGCTTTGGCCTTCCCGCTGACCTGCGAGCGTGAGCAAGGCGCGGGCTTGGCCTATTAGATCCAGCGCCACATTGGACAAGGCAATGTCTTCTTCAAGGACAGGACCATGTCCGCACCATTCTGACAGGCGTTGCCCCAAAATGAGTGCATCGTCCGCCAGCCAGAGTAACCAAGGAGAATTATTGCCCTCCATGGCATTACATGTTTTTGATTTCATCCGGCAACTTGTAAAACGTAGGGTGCCGGTATACTTTGTCGTTGGCGGGGTCGAACATTACATCTTTTTCTGTCGGCGATGAGGCCGTTATGGCGGACGCAGGGACCACCCAAATGCTCAATCCTTCCATGCGCCGGGTATAGACATCTCGCGCATTTTCAAGGGCCATGGCTTCATCCGCGGCATGCAAGCTGCCAACGTGTTTGTGGCTCAATCCTTGTCGGCTGCGAATAAACACTTCCCACAAAGGCCAATCTCCATGTTTTCTGCTCATGCCGCGTTGATTTGGTTGGATTTGCGCTTGGCTTCTTTTGCTGCATGGGCAGCTGCCGCCTCGCGCACCCAAGCGCCATTTTCATGTGCGTTTTTTCGCGCCTCCAATCGCTCTTTGTTGCACGGACCATTTCCGGCGATCACGTTTTCAAATTCACTCCAGTCAATTGCTCCAAATTCGTAATGCCCCGTTTCTTCATTCCACTTGAGGTCGGAATCTGGAACGGTCAGTCCCAGAAGCTCGGCTTGGGGGACGGTCATGTCGACAAATCGCTGCCGCAACTCGTCATTGCTGAAACGTTTGATTTTCCATTTCATGGAACGAGCAGAGTGGGTTGAATCGCCATCGCTCGGGCCAAACATCATCAAGGATGGCCACCACCAGCGATTCAATGCATCTTGGGCCATTTCCTTTTGCGCTTCGCTTCCTTCTGTCAAGTTGACCATGATTTGAAATCCTTGGCGCTGGTGGAAACTCTCTTCTTTGCAAACTCGGACCATGGCGCGTGCATAGGGGCCGTAACTGCATTTGCACAAAGGGACTTGATTCATGATGGCTGCGCCATCGACCAGCCAGCCAACGGCCCCCATGTCCGCCCAAGTAAGCGTAGGATAGTTGAAAATGCTCGAGTATTTGGCTTTGCCTTCGTGCAACGCATCCAGTAAATCATCGCGGTTGGCACCCAGTGTTTCGGCAGCGGAATAGAGGTAGAGCCCATGTCCTGCTTCGTCTTGGACCTTTGCCAACAAAATGGCTTTGCGTTTGAGGCTAGGGGCTCGCGTGATCCAATTGCCTTCGGGGAGCATTCCAACAATTTCGCTGTGCGCGTGTTGGCTGATCTGCCGGATCAACGTCTTCCGATAGGCATCGGGCATCCAGTCCTTCGCTTCGATTTTTTGATCGGCGGCGATGTACGCTTCAAAGCGTGCGTTGAGATCCATAGCTTGAGTCATTGCGAGCAGTATTGGTGCAAAGATAACAATCGGGGCTCCCAATGGTTTTAAGACAATAAACTCTTCTATTTTTGCGCCATGAATCAATTCCATAAACTTCGGGTCAAGAACATACGAAAGGAAACGGAAGACTGCGTTTCCATCGCTTTTGAACCCGAGAACGGGAATGCACCATCGTTTGATTTTAAAGCGGGTCAATACCTCACTTTGAAAACACAGATTGGGGGCGAAGAAGTGCGGAGAAGCTATTCTTTGTGCAGTGCGCCGAGCGATTCGGAATTGCGGGTTGCTGTAAAACGCGTAGAACAAGGAAAATTCAGCACCTGGGCGAATGGAGACCTTGAGGAAGGAGACACGCTTGAGTCAATGGTGCCGAATGGAACGTTTACGTTGGAAATTGAGCCCAACTCCCAGCGGAATTTTTTGGCATTCGCGGCAGGTTCGGGGATTACACCTGTCTTGAGTCAAATTCAAGAAGTCCTCAGAAATGAGCCGGGTAGCACCTTCACGTTGTTTTATGTCAATCGAGAAACGAACGCCATCATTTTTCGTGAAAAATTGCAAGAGCTCAAGGACCAACACTTGGATCGTTTTCGTTTGTTCAACATCATGACCCGGGAGCCCCAGGACATTGCGCTTTTCAACGGTCGACTGGACCAAGCGAAATGTGCGGCAATCCTGGCTAGTCGATGGGTGAATGCGCATGATATGGATGCCGCGTTTTTATGCGGTCCCGAGGAGATGATTTGGGGTTGCAAGGCCGCATTGGAGGAGGCCGGCATGGCGGAGAATCAAGTTAAGTTTGAGCTCTTCACGTCAAGCGCACCTAATTCTGAGGAGAAATCTCAGGTTTCTGCTGCATCAAATGCCACAGCTGCCGACGGAAACGAATTGGCCATCGTCTTGGATGGAATTACAACGGTCGTTCAAGTTCCTGAAAGTAAATCCATCATTGATGCTGCGCTGGATGCGGGACTCGATGCACCCTACAGCTGCTTGGGCGGGGTGTGCTGCACGTGCCGTGCGAAGATGACCAAGGGCGAAGCTGAAATGGATGTAAACTACGCCCTTGAGGCTTCTGAGACGGAGGCGGGCTTTGTCTTGACCTGTCAGGCCAAACTGAAGGGTGAAGGACCTTTTGAGATTGATTACGACCAGCAGTGATTCCTCAAACCGCGCGACGCGGATTGAAATCAAGCTTCACGCTCGGAGAGCTCCAGCCACCGGTTTTCCGCGGTTTCCAATTGTTCGGTGACGCTTTTTAGTTCGTCCCCCAAGCGCTGCAATTCGGCGTGCTCTTGTGTTTCGTACAACGCAGTAGTCAATAGACCTTTCTGTTTTTCCAATGATTCCAAGTCTTTTTCCAGCTGCTCCAATTCAAACTTTTCCTTGAAAGAAAGTCGTTTGGAATAATCGTTTTTGGGGGCTGATGAACTGGCATCAGCATTTTGGGCATTCGGAGTTGGCTCGGACTTGGATTTGCGCTGCTGGGCCTGACGCTCGGCGACTTCCAATCGGTATTGCGAATAGTTGCCCGGGAAATCTTGGATGGCTCCGGGATCGCCGTGCTCAGCCCCGAGCACCCAGATATGTTCCACCAGGCGGTCCATGAAATAACGATCATGGCTTACGATGATTAAGCAGCCTGGGAAATCCAGAAGGAATTCTTCCAAAACCTGCAAGCTGTATATGTCGAGATCATTGGTCGGCTCGTCCAAGATCAAAAAGTTGGGATTCGCCATCAATACTTGCAGCAAATGCAGTCGCTTTTTTTCGCCGCCACTGAGCAATGAGATCAATTGATGGTGCGTGGAACGTTGGAAGAGAAAGCGTTCCAGAAGTTGCGATGCGGTGATTTTCTGTCCGCCTTGCAATTGCATGAATTCTGCGATTTCATATATCGCCTCAATGACACGCATGCCCTCAGGAAACTGAGCACCGGATTGATGATAATGGCCAAACACGACGGTTTCTCCGACCACAACCTTCCCTGTTTTGGGATGGGCTTGTTGGGTAATCAATTCGAGCAACGAAGACTTTCCTGAACCATTGGCTCCGACGATACCTATGCGCTCGAATCGCTTGAAATGGTGCGTGACACCGCTGAATAGGGTTCGGTCTCCAAATCCCTGACTTACTTTGTGCAACTCCACAATTTTGCCCCCGAGCCGATGCGGATTTAACTTGATGCTCATGGGGTCTTCCTCGAGTCGAATACGGGCTTGCTTTTTAATTTCATAAAAGCGATCGATGCGCGCCTTTGATTTCCCCGTGCGGGCGGAGGGGGTAGAACGCATCCAAGCGAGCTCGCGTTTGAAAGAACTTCGGGCTCGTTCCCGATTGACCAATGCGATTTCTTGGCGCTCTTCGCGCTTTTCGAGGTAGTAACTGTAATTTCCCTTGTAGCGGAAGAGCGATTCGTTATCCAATTCCAGTATGGTATCGCATACATTTTCCAAGAAATAACGATCGTGGGTGATCATCAATAGGGTCATCTTGGATCGCGCGAGGTATTTCTCCAGCCACTGGATCATGTCCAAATCAAGGTGGTTGGTCGGCTCGTCGAGAAACAACAAATCCGGTTCTTCAATCAACACTTTTGCCAGCGCGACCCTTCTGCGCTCGCCTCCACTCAAGGAGCCCATCGTACGCGTGAGATCGTGAAGGTTGAGTTTGCCAAGGATTTCCTTTCCACGCGCCTCGAAATCCCATGCCTGGGTTCGGTCCATGTTGTCATAGGCCAATTGACTCGCCGCTTCGTCACTTGGGTTTTGCAGGGAGAGGGTGTAGGCATGCAATGCCTTTACTGCATCCAGATCGCCTGAGTAGAGGTTGTCGAGAATGCTCTCGTCTTTTCGATAAGGGGGTTCCTGCTGAAGAATGCACCATCGGACTTCTCCACCAACACTGATGCGTCCTTCATCGAATGGCTCCAATTCACAAATGCAGTGCAAAAGGGTGCTCTTTCCGCTTCCATTGCGGGCGACAAGCGCGGTTTTTTGCCCCTGTGATAGTCCAAAGGTGATGCCATCAAACAAAAGCCTTTCGCCGAAGCGTTTGCTCAGGTTTTCAACGGATAAAATGTTCGTAGCGGCCATGGATGCGAAAGTACTGCGGACCGGGACGAATATTACCGCCATTCACATTGTAAATTGGCCCCGTGAATTGGATTGAAACCAACTGGGACGATTGGGATTCGTCGGCCATGTTTGCAGCATTGCGATTGCGCTCCGATGTTTTCGTAGTCGAGCAGGATTGTGTCTATCCAGATTTGGATGACAAGGATGTCCAATGCATTCATTTGATTGCGATGGAAGAGGATGCGAAGCACGGCCAGTCGGCTTTGGCTACCGCTCGGATGGTTCCTCCGGGGGTGTCGTATGCGGAACCAAGCATTGGCCGTGTGGTGACAATTCATGCGGAACGTGGGGGAGGATTGGGGCGGGCATTGATGGAACGTTCGATTCGAATTTGTCAACGCCATTGGCCGCAACAGGCAATCCGTATTTCAGCCCAGCAGTATTTGATCCGATTCTATGAAGGGTTTGGATTTGTGTGCACAGGTGAAGGCTACCTCGAGGATGGCATTCCTCATATCGAAATGCTGCGCCCAGCGGAAAGCTTAGCGTTCTGGAAGAGTCAGCATACTCAAGCGGTTGAAAAGTTTGAGTCAGCTTTGGGTGCGGTGCCTGAAAACAAGAAGAGGGGGAGTCCGGAAAGTTGGGGAGCCACAGAAATTATTCAGCATTTGCAGCTTTCCGAAGGGGGGCTTTGGCGTTATCTGAAGAAGAAGTCGCATGCGAAACCGAGTGAGTTGCCTGCGACAGATTTGGATTCGGATCGGGCAGGCATCGAGTTGATGCGTCTCTTGGAATCCAACCGACGATGGAAGGATCCGACAGGTGGATTAATTTCTCCAGCTGGAGATGCTGCTGAGCCGGCGAGGGTTTTTGACGAGTGGCGGGAGAGCCATGGTCCAGCATGGAGTGAATTGAACCATTTGTTTCAGGATTCGCATTGGTGGACCGTGAAGCTCTTCAAACACCCACTTGCAGGGTACCTCTCTCTTTCCGACACCCTCGCTTTTAATGCCGCACACATTGCACACCATGTTGCACAATTGGAACGACTTCATTCTTAAAACAAGCGCATGATTTCCGTTGTCATTCCGTGCCTGAACGAATCGCGATACATTGATTCGACGCTTCAAAGTTTATTGGACCAAGTCGATCCCGGCGAAGATTGGGAGGTGATCATAGCCGATGGCCGAAGCGATGACGGCACTCGAGAACGGCTGGATTTTTGGCAACAGGAACATGATCAATTCCGATGGGTGGACAATCCAAAGCGGACCACACCTCAGGCTTTGAACGCTGGCATTGAAGCATCAAAAGGCGAAACCATTATCATCTTGGGTGCGCATGCTCAAGTTGATTCAGATTTTCTCTTGCGCAATGCGGAGTTATTGCGCGCGCACCCCGAGTCGGGCTGCGTTGGCGGTGTGGTAGAGCAAGTGCACGGTTCGGATCGTTCGCGGCAAATTGGCGCGGCAATGAGTACGTTGTTTGGCGTGGGCGATGCACGATTCCGAACCGGAGGCATTGCTGGTCATGTGGATACCGTGGCATTTGGCGCTTATCGAAAGGAGGTGCTGGATGAGATTGGATGGTTCGATGAGGCGTTGGTGCGCAATCAAGATGATGAATTGAATTATCGGTTGCTGCATTCCGGCTGGCGCATTTGGTTTGACCCGAGAATTCGCAGCAGTTACCATGTTCGTTCCACCTACGACAAGTTGCTCAAACAGTACCACCAATACGGCTATTGGAAGGTTTTTGTCAATAGGAAACACAGTACGATAACGACTTGGCGTCAAACCATTCCAGCAATTTTTATTGCACTGCTCGGGGTGTCAGGTCTTTGCTGGACCCTGGAGTTAGCTGGTTTTTGGAATCAAATGTGGGATGGCTTTGGCGCATCAATTTTTGTGAGCGCTGGACTTTTGTGGCTGATCGCAGGATTGGGCTCTGCTATTTCTGTGTCGGAATCAATGCGGGATGTGCTGGGTATATTGCGGGCGTATGCGATGATCCATTTTGGTTACGGATGGGGATATTGGCGGGGGATTTTCCGTTTTTTAATCCTGCGCTCCAATCCGCGGGAACATGCTGTAAAACTTACGCGATGATTCCGTCCTCCACTCAATTGTTGGGTTGGATGCCAGCGTTGACGGCATTTTGTCTGCCGGTTCATCCGCGGCTCAGTGCAATTACACTTGCGGTTTGGAGTATTGTGGCCGCAATCCATATCCTTTCCATTTCATTCAGCAACAAGAAGTCCTTCGAACGACGGGCATTGGACCCTTTTGTGAAATGGCTCGCAGTAGGGTCCATGGCATGCTATTGTGCGATGTGTTTGGGCATGCTTTGGACGGAAAACGCCGCGGAAGGTTGGTTTGCACTGGAGGTGAAATTTAGTTTTTTCTTGCTGCCCCTTTTATTTTGGCAATCGAATGCCATGTTGGATGAGCATTGGAAAAACCGTGCAGTGCAGTCATTTCAATGGGGGTTGTTGGCGTTTTTGGCTTGGCGATTTTTTCAAGCTTTTTGGTGGCAGGACATTGCGCTCTTGCGTTACGATGGTTTTGCGGGGCCTTTTCATCCTTCGTACATCGCGCTCTATCTGACGACGGGTATCGTGTTGAGTTCCCGCTCTGATCGCAAAGGAAGGGGCTTGATGGTAGTCGGTGGATTGGCCATTGGTTTGTTGGCTTCGAAAGCGGGATGGGGTGTTGGATTGTTGGTCATGGCCATTGAAATTATTCGCCGCTTCAAGTCTGCTGTCAAAGATGCACGACTGCTGATGGCTTCTGGAGTTTTGTTGTTGCTGGGAGCGGCTTGGGCGGACGGTGGACGAATGCAGGAATTTCAGCACTATTTAGGAAGTCGCGAGCAGGGTGTTTCTGACGCGAAAGCAACCTCTCCAGCGTTAAATTCCTCAGCAACAATTCCTGAACTCAAGACCGGTTCGACGGGAGGACGCATGCAAGCATGGAAGGCATCTATGGAGCTTCTTTCGCATCATCCCTTTGGAGTCGGAACTGGCGATGTTGCTTCTTCTTTGGCCATTATTTACGAACGCGATGGTTCTCGGTACGCCAAAAATAAAAACATGAATCCGCACAGCGTTTGGTTGCAAATCGGCGTCCGGCTCGGATGGTTGGCGATGACCGGACTGTTTCTTGGGTTTGTGCTGCTGGGATGGAAGGCCGTTCAAGTCGGTAGATGGCAATTGGCCATATGGACAGCTGCAGTAATCTTGAACGGAACGGTGGAAAGTCTTTTTGAGTTGCAACAAGGTGTGGTCGCCATCTTATTTCTGGGATTCTTGTTGTCTTCTATAAGTCCGAGAGAGTGGAACAAGACCAAACCGTCAAGCGGGCAGATTAAGCGCTGAGGTCAATTAGGGTTTTTCTTCGCATGCTCTGTCTTAGGGCTGCGAGTGGTCGTTCGGTTTTTGATCGATGCTGCGACAAACGAGATGAAGAGGGGGTGAGGCGCTTCGACTGTACTCGCATATTCCGGGTGGAATTGCGACGCGACAAACCAAGGATGCTCCGGGATTTCAATCATTTCGACCAATCCGGAGTTTGGATTTCTACCCGAAGCGATCATGCCGTGTAATTCAAATTGTTCGAGGTACGCATCGTTGAATTCGTAACGGTGACGGTGTCTTTCTTCGATGGGCGTTATCCCATATGCCTCGAGCGCCTTGGTACCCGGCGTCAGTTCGCATGGGTAGGCTCCGAGGCGCATCGTTCCACCCATGTTTTGAATGCTTTTTTGTTCCGCCATCAGGTCGATAACGGGATGCTTGGTGTATTCCTTGATCTCCGTCGAATGTGCATCTTCCAAATGAAGCACATTGCGCGCAAATTCAATGACGGCGCATTGCATGCCAAGGCATATTCCAAAGAATGGGATGTTTTGTTCGCGCGCATAGTTGATCGTTTCAATCTTCCCGTCAATGCCCCTAGAACCAAAACCAGGAGCCACCAGTATTCCGTCCAATCCCTGCAGGGTTTCATGGGCGTTTTTGGCCATTATTGATTCGCTGTGAATCCATTCAATTTCAACCCTGGCTTCCAGCTTGGCACCGGCATGAATAAGCGATTCAGCGATGGATTTGTAGCTGTCTTTCAACTCGACATATTTACCGATCAATCCAATCTTAACGGTGGATTTTGGATTCTTATGGTGATGGAGAAATTGCTTCCAAGTCGTCAAGTCAGGCTGGGTGTCTTCGAAGGACATTCCTAGCTTTTGAAGCACAACTTCATCAAATTTTTCGGATTGCATCAACAGCGGCACATCATAGATGGTTTCTGCATCTATGCTCTCGATGACTGCATTTGATGCGACATTGCAGAATCGGGCCACCTTGCTGCGGATGGCTTCCGTCAACGAATGCTCGGTGCGGCAGACTAGAATGTCGGGCTGTACCCCAAACTCGAGCAATTGTTTGACCGAGTGCTGGGTTGGCTTGGTTTTGAGCTCGCCTGCCGCAGCGAGGTAAGGGATGAGCGTCAAATGCACTACCAATGTCTCTTCGGGACATTCCCATTTCATTTGCCGCACCGCTTCAATGTAAGGAAGGGACTCGATATCACCCACCGTGCCGCCAATTTCAGTGATTACAAAGTCATAGTTGGACTCGGCGCCCAGAATCTGCACACTTCGTTTGATTTCATCGGTAATGTGCGGAATGATTTGCACGGTCCGCCCAAGGTATTCACCGCGCCTTTCCTTGTCGATGACAGATTGGTAAATGCGGCCTGTGGTGATGTTGTTGGCCTGGGAAGTGCGCACGTTCAGGAAGCGCTCATAGTGTCCCAAGTCGAGGTCTGTTTCTGCTCCATCGACGGTAACAAAACACTCGCCATGCTCATAAGGATTCAGCGTACCAGGGTCTACATTGATGTAAGGATCTAGTTTCTGAATGGTCACCGAATAACCGCGTGCTTGTAGCAGTTTCGCAAGAGATGCACTGACGATGCCTTTTCCTAAGCTCGAACTCACACCTCCCGTCACAAAAATGTAACGGCTGTTTCTAATGGTCTCCGAATGGACAGAGGTTGCAGCGGTTGCTGGGGAATCGGTAGGAGTAGGAAACATGCCCGTAACTAAATAATGGATACGG
Source organism: uncultured Flavobacteriales bacterium (assembly GCA_905478895.1). GTDB lineage: Bacteria > Bacteroidota > Bacteroidia > Flavobacteriales_D > Sanyastnellaceae > UA16. The sequence continues at coordinate 21,130 of CAJQKK010000062.1, forward strand.
GATTCAAAGTTAGCTCCAAACGTCACTGGGACGACCCGTTGTGAACATCTTTTCAAGAACTTTAAGCAAGCGCCGCGAGGGGCGAACGCTCCACAGGATTTCTGCGGCTTATTTCTTCTTTATCCTTCGAGGTTTTTGGTCAATTCATCAATGACCTTGAAACCACTGAATAATTCTTGGCCTACGATTCGAAACAAGGTGTAGGCCGGAATGGCCAAAACCATACCTGCCGCACCGGCTAGGTTTCCAGCGATGCTGATCACAATGAAGATTTCGAGCGGATGTGCATGCACTCGGTTGGCAAAAATGACTGGCTGCGTAAAAAAATTATCCACCAATTGTGCGATGGCAAATACCCCCAAACTCCCTAGAAATATCCCCGTCATTTCAGAAGGAACGGACAGGGATGAGGTGGCAATTAAAAGCAAGCCAAGGCACGTTCCTGCCATGGGGCCGATGTAAGGGACGAGATTGAAGATGCCTGCCATAAATCCAATCAGAAAAGCATTCGGTGCGCCGATGATGCTCAGGCCCAGCGAAACAATTGTAGTGATGATGGCAACTTGGACGACTAGACCGCCAAAGTACCGCGTGAGCAATGCACTTGTTCGGTCCATGATGGAATTGGTTTTGGGGAGGAGTTCGTCCGGGGTCACGGCCTCAATCATGTTTCGAAAGAGCGCGCCATCCTTGAGGAAGAAAAAGGTCATGAATAAAATGGAAAACACGGCTATAAATCCATTCCCCACGCTCTGCAACAAGGCTCCGAAAAAACTTCCAATCCCCTCGAGCTTCACAAAGCCCTGAATTTGTTCCAATAAGAAAAGGCTGTTGGGCTGATCGTTTCCACTTAAGTTTAGCCAACTCAAATTCTGGTCAATCCAAGATAGCGTTTCGTCTGCTACGCGTTCCATTCCGAGCTCATTCATTCCTTGCACCGCCTGGGCTTGTTCCGCGAAAAGGGGGGCGAATAATTGGGTTAAACCGATGGAAAGACCGACCATGAAGGCGAGGGCCATGGCTGCACCGATGGAAGATGGTAATTGTTTGCCGCGCAATTTGATTCGCTGGAGAAGGAGTACCAATGGTCTTCCTATGAAACTCAATGCCACTGAAATAAGCAGATAACCGACCAGCTCATTGAACCGCCAGATTGCATATGCAAGGCTGGCAAAGCCAATCAGCCCGATGATTGATTTCGTAGATGGCTTAAAACGCATGGGATGTATAGGTGTGATTGATGGGGCAAAATACATCAACAATGGTCAGCGAACATTGCTTCAATTCAATTCGTAGCCAGTAGTTGTTTAGGCGAGGTTAAATATTTATTTTTGCTCCAATGAAAAGATCCGGTTCCATTAGCCAAGAAAATTACCTCAAAGCAATATTCAAATTGCAGCATGAGCATGGCATTGCCTCCAACCAAGCCATTGCGGAAAAACTCGCCGCGACACCAGCTGCAGTCACGGGAATGCTGCACAAATTGACAGAATTGGACTGGGTTGAGTATACGGCGTATCAAGGAGCGAAATTGACGGCAAAAGGAAGGCAGATTGCCATCTCCACCATTCGAAAGCACCGGTTGTGGGAGGTGTTTTTGGTTGAAAAGCTGCAATTCAAGTGGGATGCGGTGCACCAGTGGGCGGAAGAGCTCGAACACATTGGCGATGTCGATTTCACCAACCGCTTGGATGCCTTTCTGGGCTGTCCTTCCACCGACCCGCATGGGGATCCCATTCCTGATTCCAATGGTGATTGGAAGGGCAATGAGCGGGTGTTTTCAGCCGATGCATTAACACGGAAACAAAAGTTTACCGTTCGCGGTGTATCCAATAGTGCCTCGGAT
>CAJQKK010000063.1 GCA_905478895.1 uncultured Flavobacteriales bacterium
CCCACCCGATTGGAAACAATCACGCGACAGCCACAGGCGAGTGCCTCATTGACGGCTAATCCCCACGTTTCGCTCAGTGATGGCAAGCATAAGACATTTCCAACTCGATACCAAACGGGCATTTTGGATTGGTTTTGAAAGCCTACGAAATGAATGCGTGGGTTGCTCTCGAATCGTTGCTTTAGCTGAGCCTCTAACACACCAGATCCGACATAAATGAGATGGGCCTGTTCTTGGATCGACTCAAATGCTTCGGCCAATTCAAGGGGCTGCTTTATGGGTTCCAATTTCCCGGCAAACAGAAAAACCATCGCCTTTGAATCGATTCCCAATTCATTGCGAATGTCTAGAGCCTGCTTGTTGCGCTGCTCATCGTCAGCCATAAAGAATTCATTGTCCACCGCGTGCGGCGCATAGGTCAATTGGTCTTCTTCCAGTCCACACCACAGGAAGTACCGCTTGTTCGCTTGGCCCACATAAAATGCACGATCCACAAATTGATACACCCAATTGAGGGTAACCTTTCGCAGCGTGCGCTTCCAGAGTGGCATGGGGTCGAGTAGGGTGGAATCGCCTCGAAACCAAATGGGCACCGAACCGTGGAAGTGCCGCATCGCAGCCAAATGCCCATCGAAATTCCAGCCGTAAACGAGGAGCGCGTCCGGACTAAATGATTCGATTGCTGCCACTAACTCATTGCGACCGGGCTTTTCTTTGGCGTCGAAGGATTCGTGCACGTATCCATTGGTCAATGGCACGTCCCACGTGATCTCTTGGCCAAAGTCTTTGTCAAAGCGCACCTGCTCCGTTTTTTTGGAATAGAAAACCTTCAGGTCAATCGACTTTTCCTGCGCCAGCATGCGGAACAACGGTGCGTTATACTGGATGGGATGGGTGCTGAGGATGGCGAGGCGTTTCATGGGGCAAAATTAGTCGATCACCCGCTCTACTGCTCGCAGAAACTTCCGTGCATTGTTCTCGGTTGAATGCTCCTCCAGAGGCTTGAGGTTGGCTGTCCACTCGTGCGTGGGATCAATAAACGAAGCGATTTTGGTTGAAAGCGCAGCCATCAATTCTCCTTCCGCCAAGTCTGCGTGGTAGGGAATAAAGAAGTCAGTTGCTCGGCATTGATTTAAGATGTCACTTCCTTCACTGTCTCGGTGGAAAAAGCCAAATACGCGCGGTGCCGTGATCAAGCACTGAAACAATTTTGAGGCGGAATAGTGTGGCTCAATGGAACCGATGACCATGGCTCCATCGGATTCTCTGAGGATTTGTTGGACTTCGAGGTAAGGTATTCGATGGGGGATTTCCCGGACGAGTTGGTTCAAGCCCAATTGGTCTGCTTGTTCTTGGATGCCCGGAAGCTCTGGGTTTCCGGTTCCAATGAACAAGAATTCAATGTTAGGAAGCGATGAATTGTTGTTCAATTGAGCCAACGCCTGCAGCCAAATGGCGAAAAGGGGAGCCCAATTTGGTGAATAAGCACCGGCATAAACGTACGTGCGTTTTCCTCTTTGAAACGGCGGCTGGAAATCGGGAACTTCGTTGAAATGATCGCTTTTGCGAAAGCCCATTTGAAAGGTGAGAAGAGCCGACGTGTCTAATTTCGGATTTCGTGCGGTCAGTCCTTTCAAGTAACCATCAGAAACGCCCGAAACGAGGGAAGCATTCCGCAGAGCTATTGGCTCGAGCATACGCGCCATCATTACTGTAAATGTGGCTCGGTTGAATCCCCTCTGGTGGTCAGCTAAGCCATACACCCAGGGATCTCTGTAGTCTATTCCAAAGGGCACGTTGAATTTTCTATTCAACCCATATCCCATCAATGGGGTATACCAGGAGGGCAAGGAGAACCAGATGAAGTCATAAGAAGTTTTCGCAAGAATAGATTTTGCTCTGTACCGAAGTGCTCGGAAACCTCTCAAGCCGATATCACCGATTAATCGCTTGCCAAGAATACGGCGCACAGGGCTGGCCCTCACTTTGATGACCTCTACTTCAGAATCGACGAGCTTCAGGGTCTCATAGGACAAGTCCTCTTCATAATCCTTTTCGTCAATGGTCAATACCGTAGCATGCCAATCGTTTTTGTAGAGTTCATTCGCGATCAATCGTACGCGATGCACTCCAACGGTGTTGGATGGTGGCCAGTGTGGGTGGATGATGAGCATGCGCTTCATTGTTGCAACAGATTTTTTGCGACACCAATGAGATTCGCGGATTCTACTTCCCAATTCAGCTGAGATTCCCCAAGTGCCCATGCGGCTTGTCTTCGAGCCAATAAATCAACTCGATTCTGATAATGATTTTGCAGCGCCTGCGAGACTGACTTGACTGAAGTCAAATCAATTATTTCGCCGGTAGCGGGATACTCCTCGATAAAATGTGCCTGAGAGGTTGTTTTGGATGCGAGCATGAAACAACCGGCAAGCGGATAGGTATAGAGTTTGTTGGTCCGACAAATGTCTCTGTTTTTTGGTGTTGGGAATTCCAAAGCCAATCCAATTTCGTGCTGACCAAGGAATTCGAAGAGCGCTGGCTCTGGCATAGGTTCGTGAAAGGAAAGTTGATGGAT
>CAJQKK010000064.1 GCA_905478895.1 uncultured Flavobacteriales bacterium
AGGAAAAAACGGCACTCGATCTTTATCAAAGAATTGGCGGTGTTGAAAGCATTGATTCCGTGTATGAAGGATTCATTCCTTCTCCCAAAAACTGGCATTACCGGAACAAGATGGAGTACAGCTTTTCAGCCATCGTCCACAATCCTGCAACCGGCGAAAAAGAGGATGGGTTCGGCTTTGGATTCAAAAAGCGGGGGACGTGGTGGGCTGTTGAGAACCTGAATGCCGATTCTGGTCTATTCGATCCGGCAGTGGAAAATTTCCTCGCCACGCTACGGACTTGGTTCGAGCAGACGGGGCTTCCTGCCTGGCATCCGCCGAAGCGAGAAGGTTTCTATCGGTTTCTGGTCGTGCGTCGGAGCGAGGCCAATCAAAAATTACTCTTCAACTTGGTCACCAGTTCAGACGGCTTGGATGCATTTGACCGTGAACAATTCGTACAACTGTTGACCACCGAATTTGGCGAACGACTGCAAGGCGTGCTCCACACCACCAATGATGACAAAGGCGATCGAGTCGAGGCCCGATCAGGAGATTCCGAATTGATCCACGGCGAAGCGCATATCACCGAGACCCTGCATGGACTGGATTTTGACATCGAAATGTCCAGTTTTTTTCAAACGAATCCGGCCTGTGCGCAAGAGTTGTATGCTGAAGTTATTGCAGCGGTAGAGGCCACGCCGGAAGAACAAAGTGCGTGGCTGCCACTCAGCACGGGTGAGTACATTATGGATTTGTTCTGCGGCACCGGCACCATTGCCCAAATGCTGGCCCGGCACACGGGAAAGCCCATCATTGGCGTGGACATTGTCGAACAAGCCATCGAAGACGCCCGGAAAAGTGCCCGCAACAATGGCACTGAAAACATCGAGTTTCACGCAGCCGATGTCGGAAAATTCCTATTGGAATACCCCGAGTACAAGAGCCGAATCCAATCCATTGTTTTGGACCCTCCGCGGGCTGGAATCTCCCCAAAATCCCTCCGGAAAGTAATCCGGCTGGGTGCCCCAAGAATTGTTTATGTCTCATGCAACCCGGCAACACAGGCGAGAGACATTGTCATCTTGCGGGAATTCGGTTACGAGCTCAAACGACTTAAACTCGTGGACCAATTTCCACACACGGCTCACGTAGAGGCCATCGCCGTTTTTGAAAAGACATTGAAAGCATCGACCTTAGACGCATGACTTCAACACGCATTCTCGAGTCCGGTCAAATCGAACGGAAAATTCAACGCATCGCGCGACAAATCGCCGAGGAATTCATTCTTGCGAAGAAGATTCACCTCATTTGCATCGCCGGCAATGGCGAGCCCGTTGGCCAACGAATTGGAAACGTGCTGAAAACCATATGTTCCATCGAAATTGAGATGAGTACGCTCAAGCTGAAAAAATCGGCGCCTCTGGAGCAAGCCATTTCCCTTAGTTCTGATTTGAAGCAGCTGTCAGGCGAACAAATCGTCATCATCGATGATGTTCTCAATTCTGGAAAAACACTTATGTATGCAGTGCATCACATCCTCAGTGCCGGTCCCAAGCGGGTGGCCACAGCTGTTTTGGTGGATCGCATCCATCGTTCGTTTCCCATTCGCGCTGATTTTTGCGGACTGAGTTTGAGCACCAACCTCAAAGAGCACATCGATGTGACCATCGGAGATACTTGGAGCGATTCAGATGAGGCAATCCTGACGGATTGAAAGAAGCAATCCAGGGTCAATGTCACAGAAGCATTTTCGCCCAACGTTGAAAATCAAGTGTTTCCGGCGCATGGTTCAGCACCTCGTCAGCCTCCGCGTAGTGCAGCGCTCTTGATTGCCAATGCGCGCTCAATTCTGCCGCCGTTTTAGCCGTTCCATCTGCATGGTATAGCAAGGGCCGTTGCTGCTCGTTCTTGGAATCCATCAAGCGCGATAGGATCACCTCAAAAGGAAGGTTCAAATGGATCACATGCCCGTGGGATTTCATCCAGTCCAATGCTCCTGGAATGCTGGGAGTTCCACCGCCACAGGCTACAATTTGCACATCATCATGCTGCACGGTGCTTTTCAACGCGCGCAGCTCAGCGGTCCGAAAGGCTGACTCCCCCTCACGTTGAAACAATTGAGTGGCAGTAGCCCCTTCCGATGCCTCCACAGCCGCGTCTAAATCCAGCGCATTGATCCCTGTTAACGAAGCCAATCGCTTTGCAGCGTGAGATTTACCCGCGCCCATGTACCCGATAAAAAACAAGATGGGCCTCATGTGCCATGCACGTTGACGCGAAACATGGAATCTTCATTGAGAAATCCTTCTAACACGTCACCATCCGCAATCTTTCCAACACCAGAAGGTGTCCCCGTAAAAATAACATCCCCCATTTTCAGGGTCATGAATTGGGATACGTGAGCAATGAGATTGTGCACGTGATGAATCATGTCCAAAGCACAACCGGACTGGACTTTAGCTCCATTTTTATTCAAATGAAAGGGAATGGATTCCCATCCCGAATCCAGCGCATCTGTCAGTATCCATTTCTTACTGATCACCGCAGAGCCGTCAAAAGCTTTGGCCTTTTCCCATGGGTGCCCCTTGGCTTTCGCCTCCGCTTGAACGTCCCTTGCGGTGAAATCAATCCCCAACGAGATGGCATCAAAGTAACGGTGCGCAAATTCCGGTTGGATGGCTTTGCCATTGCGACAGATGCGAATTAATAATTCGACCTCATGGTGCACTTCCTTGGTCCAAGCAGGGATGTAAAAAGGATGACGGTGGGCCAAGACCGCACTGTCTGGTTTGAGAAAAAACAGCGGCTCCGTTGGAATCGCGTTTCCCAACTCTTTCGCGTGTTCTGCATAATTGCGGCCGATGCAAATAATCTTCATGATGATGCGTGTGCTGCAAAGATGGCACACAGCTTTCGTCATTCCACATAAAAGCGGATCTCAACGCGGCGATCCCGCGCATCGTTTGAGCGCATGCGTTCTTCTCCAAAGTAATTCAACAGTACCCGTTCCGCAGCCAAACCACTCTGCAAGATGTATTCCCTCGCCGCTCTCGCCCTTTGCCTGGACAATCCGTGGTTGTGCGAACGTGATCCCATTGCGTCTGCATGGCCCGTGCACACCACCCGAATCTGTGGATGGCGACAGAGCAATTCCATGACTTCATTCAATTGCAGCTGCGCGCTCAAATCCATCGCGGCTGAGCCTGAGGCAAATTGAATGGCAACTACTTGTGGCAAACGCAATTGACCCAGGGACGGATCCGATGCTACGGGCCGAAGCGGAGCAATTTCACCTGGACCCGAATCGAATGATTCCAAAGCCATGATGCGCCTTTCCTGACCTTCCAGCAAGAACAAAATACGCTCCATCCAATAAGCCAGGTCGGGTGATTCTGGCTGGGGCCAAACCGAACGATCTTCGACAGACAAATCTCCCGAGGAAGCTGCTGAGAACTCCAATGCCATGGAAGGTAGCGCTGCACCCGGATCAAGATTCAACCAATCCGTTTCTGAAACTTCAACGGTTTCGATCCCCTCTTCCGCAAACATTGCTTTCAAAGAGGCATACAAAGCGGCATTGACCCGGTAGTTCAACTCCATGGCCAATTGCATTTTCAACTCATCCAAGCCACTTTGAACCAACACATACCATTGTTCTTTCTCCGACAAGTTTTCCGCCATTCTCCAACGGCGCAAATCCCGGTAATCCAAGGAACCAACGTGACCAATGAGTTCTTTGATCTCATCTGAAAACCCTCCCTTTGTCCATGGAACAGGCAGTGCCTGAAGGCTTGCAACTTCTTGAACAATCCGCTCCAACCGTCGGAATACCGCCGCCTCCGACGCTTTCCACTGCACTTGGCCCAATTCCATATCCACGTCAACGGCTCCGTCGAGGTAAAAACCCATATTCTCAATCATCAGCGCATGTGAGCGCTGCCAAACCACAGTTTGCGATCCGTCCCCTGCACCCTCCTGCGCGAAGAGCGACAACTGCGTGAAATGCAGCCAAAAACAGGCCAATAAACAGGAGAAGATCTGCACAGCATTATGAACGTGCACCACGTGCAACAGGAAATGTGAAGCCCGCTTCATCATCTCTGTAAATATCGCTCAAATAAATTACATCATCGACTAAAACTATTTTCCTCGTCCTCGAAGCACTGTTAAGACTGTGTAAAAAAGAATCTTGATGTCCAATGCTATGCTCATGTTTTCGATGTAGATCAAGTCGAAACGAAGGCGTTGGATCATTTCATCCACATTTTCGGCATACCCATACTTGACTTGGCCCCATGAGGTTATCCCCGGCCGAACTTTCTGCAAATGGTGGTAGTGCGGTGCCCGTTCCATGATCTGTGAAATAAAATGCGCTCGTTCTGGCCTCGGTCCCACGAGTGCCATGTCGCCGAAAAGCACATTCAAGAATTGTGGGAATTCATCCAAACGGGATTTGCGCAAAAAACGTCCGACAGGAGTGATTCGAGGATCATCGTCGCGGCTCAATTGCGGCCCAGCTGACTCTGCGTTCACATGCATGGTCCTGAACTTGATGATCTGAAAGGGTTTACCGTAGCGGCCTATCCGCTCTTGGAGATAAAATACCGGCCCCGGACTGGTCGCCTTGACCAGCAGACCGATTACTACAAAAACAGGGCTCAACAAGATCAATGCAAAAATACTCACGGTCCAATCCAATAGACGTTTGATTGAGCGCTGCCACTGCGGCATGATTTCGCGGTCAATCTCAATGAGCGGTGCACCGTAAATGCTCGACATCCGAACGGATCCGCTCAGGATGTCATAAATGTCTGGGATGATCCTGATTTCAGCGGGGGTTCCTTCCAATGCATTCAAAATCGCTTCAAGGTTATGCCGGTCATCTCCTCCAATGGCAATGATCACCTCTTCGATTTGCTGTTGCTCAATCACCTGCTTGATTTCGGACACATTGCCCAGGTTTGTCAGATACCGGCTCAACGCAGTGTCCACTCCATTCACCTGAATGAATCCGATGAATCGATATCCCGCTTCTTTTCGCAGCCCCTTGATTTCTTCGTACATCCGCACGGCTCGGTCATTCCCACCGATGACCAAGGTTGGAAAGCTCCATTTGCCCGTGTGAATTTTCTTCACGATTCGTGTGGTTATGACGAAACGACCAAGCAGGGTCAGTGTCCAGTGGGAGGCCGTGAGCGCGCTCAATGAAGCATAATACTGCTGGTAACTTTGGATGTTGTCATCAAGCAAAAGACCAAAGAAAATCACCAGAACACCGAGCGCTGTGGTCCATGTTACCTGACCTACCTCCAAAATACGGTGACGTTTGAGCGGTTTCGAAAACATTCCAGCCATCCCGTGCAGAATGAGCCAGAAGAGCGGAATGATGGCCAATCCCAACAAGTACTGCCGATCCGCAAGGGTTTCAAGCCCACCAGGCACACCGCTCTCCTCTATCACTACCTTCCTAAACACATAAAGCACCGTCCATGAAATCACCGCAGACAACCAATCTGAAATCACATAAGCGGCGGTGAGCAGGCGTTTGTTCATGGATACCGTACCAACTTAAAATTATCGACAACCACAGTCGTCGTATCCTGAGAGCCGTCATAAATCGCATCCAGAAGGATTTCATACTGGGTCGCATCCGGAGTGCTTCGGACCATTGGGCCCAGGTCCAAGTATATTTTATTGGGACTCATCTCCGTTGACTTCAACAAGAGAATGGGATAACGCTGAGCCGTTTCTGCATTGGCAACCTTCAGGCCAATCCAAAAAGGCTGATCGCACGCATAATCCAATTCCAACCACACAGGTCCAGCGGTAGTCAAGTTGAATTGTTGCTCATTGGTGTTCGAAGTCAATACCGCCTCAGTTGCAGTCAATCGAATCAATCCACTTCCGTCTCCTTCCAGCACCCAATTGGGATTTTCTGTTCGGGCAATTGCAGCTGTACTCGTTGACGACTCTTCAAATCGATTGGACGTTTCAAAATCCTCTGCATTGATGACTTGTGCTAACTCGGTGTACCCGAGTTCCAAGTTAAGTGTATCCCTGCCACCAAATTCGAGGGCCGGTGTATACGTGTAGGCATCGTAAAAAGGATAAGGCTGCCGCGTTGACGAAATCGCATTCGCGCGGATGCCCGCTGACAAGACCAACTCAGGGCTTGACCCCAATGCATCTGGTGAAAGTGGAATGTCTGCGGGAAGAGGGAAAGCACCCAAAACATCGGTTGATGAATACACCCAAACCTCTTCAATACGGCTCGATGCTGTGCCTTCCGTTTCGTCTGTGACGATGGCCATGGATTCCACGTGCAAAACGAAGGGTTCGCCCTCCCAAGAGTCAATGCAACCGGTGACAGAAAAAAGCACCGCCGCTGCAATAGCGAAGGGCATGAGTGGCTTGGGAAATGGTGTAGAAACGGAGGTCAACTTGGAGGTAGGTATCGTGCGCTTGCGCCCGCAAAATTAACGCTTTGCGTGCGGCTCGCGCCATTGATAACGGAAGGATTCCGCCGTTCGTATCTCAGGTTTCCAACAAAAGAAAGGAGTTGTTCACAAATGGACTCAATCCGCACAGCGCACGCACCGAGTCGCTCCGGGTACCAAGAGAATGCGGCCCATTGGAATCCGATCACCGCAGTTGTGGCACAAGCCAAAGCGATCTTCCTTCAATCGATCCAACGCACGAAGCAGGTTTTTGTGCTGCTTCTCAACTTGTCGAAGCGCGGCCTGGTTGACACTGCGGTTGTTGATGGCATCCATTCGGCTGACTCTTCCAATGGCATTTTCAGGCGGAATCGGCTTGGTCAATTCCCGGTATTCGATAATGCGCTCATCGAGTTGGACCAACTTTTGCTGAACCTTTTCTTTGAACTGTGCAATTTCTTCGGGGCTCCAATGGGACATTTTCCTTGGTTTGCCCTCAAGATACGTTCCGATACGAGGTCATCAAAACAATTCAAATTGCTAATTTTGCGGCATGAAATTTTTCATTGACACGGCCAACCTCGAACAAATTCGAGAAGCCCAAGCCCTAGGTGTGTTAGACGGAGTAACCACCAACCCATCGCTCATGGCGAAGGAAGGTATCTCCGGAGACGCCGCTGTTAAGGCGCACTATGTCGCCATTTGCGAAATCGTCGACGGCGACGTGAGCGCCGAGGTCATCTCAACAGAATTCGAAGGGATGATTGCGGAAGGTCGAATTTTGGCTGACCTGCATGCCAACATCGTGGTCAAAGTGCCTGCAACTGCCGATGGTATCCGTGCCATTCGCTGGTTTACAGACAATGGCATCCGCACCAACTGCACGCTGATCTTTTCAGCGGGTCAAGCGTTGCTCGCGGCCAAGGCAGGCGCCAGCTATGTGAGTCCTTTCGTTGGTCGCCTCGACGACATCAGCAGCGACGGCTTGCAGTTGATTGAGAAAATCCGCGTCATTTATGACAACTACGATTACGGTACTGAAATCCTCGCAGCAAGTGTCCGGCACACCATGCACATCATTGAGTGCGCAGAAATCGGTGCCGACATCATGACGGGTCCGCTCAGCGCCATCATGGGCTTGCTCAAGCACCCCCTGACCGACAGCGGATTGGCCCAATTCTTGGCCGACCACGCCAAAGCCAAGGGCTAATGCTTTTGCGCATTCACCCGGATAATCCGGATGAACGAAAAATCCGACAAATCTGTGGCATGTTGGAGCGCGATGCTGTCATTATTGTACCCACGGATACCGTTTACAGCATGGCTTGCTTATTGGGGTCGTCGAAAGGACTAGAGCGCATCGCTCGACTCAAAAACATCCCGCTGAAGACGGCACAATTCAGTATTGGCTGTTCCGACTTGAGTCAATTGGCGTTGTACACGCGACCGTTGAATAGTGGGACATTCAAGGCCATGAAACGTGCCTTTCCAGGTCCATACACCTTCATCGTCCCTGCCAACAACAACGTCCCCAAGTGGTTCACAGGGAAGCGAAAATCCATCGGCATTCGGGTGCCCAATAACCGGATTTTCAGCGCAATTGTGCAGGAGTTAGGATTGCCTCTGGTCGTGAGTTCCGTGAGAGATGCGAATGAAATTCAAGAATATACGACTGATCCTGAACTCATTGCAGAACGCTTTGGCAATTCCGTGGACGCGGTAATCGATGGTGGTTTTGGCAAACTCGATGCTTCCACCGTTCTGGACTGCACAGGCGATGCTCCGATGTTGATTCGCGAAGGACTTGGGTCTGTAGACGATGTAATCTGAATCATTTATCCTGCGCGCGAGATGCGAGCATGGGCACAAAAGCGAAGTCGCCGTGTTCTTCACGAACAAAATCCGCTTCAGTCGTGCGGGTCAGGGTAAACATGCGCTGGGTATCTCCCTCACCAACCGGAATGACCAATCGCCCCCCTATTTTCAGTTGCTTCAACAACGCTTCAGGCACTTCGGGTGCACCACAGGTGACGATGATCCCATCAAAAGGTGCAAATACGGCCTTGCCCTTGTAGCCATCTCCGTAAAACAGGTCGGGTTTGAAGCCCATCGCAGCGAGCAATGGTCGGGCTTTTTCAAAGAGATTTCGCTGACGTTCAATCGAAAACACCTTGTAGCCCATGGCGCATAGTACAGCGCATTGGTAACCACTACCCGTTCCAATTTCGAGCACTTTTTCACCGGCGCTCAGCTGGAGCAATTCAGTCTGTTTGGCCACCGTATGTGGTTTACTAATCGTTTGGCCTGAACCAATTTGAAACGCCTTATTCTGGTAGGCAAATTGCTCAAAAGCGGAAGACAGGAAAAAATGCCGCGGAACCCTGTCGATCGCCTCCAAAACTCCTTCATCAGTGATTCCAAGAGCGCGCAGCTCATCAATCATCTTCCTTCGCTGGCCTTTGTGCCGGTATTCGTCTTTCATCTCGGGATGAAATTAATTCACCAATGGGCATCCTTTTGATCTCCCAAGACTTCTTTTTGAACGCAAATTGTGAATTCAATGTTCGTCGAAACACCGACTGCTTTCAACCCAAGGTTGGTCATCTGAAAGTATTTTTATCCCATGACAAAACACTGGTTCACTTGCAAGGTCAAGTACGTCCGCCACGATGCTGAAGGTGCCGAAGTTAAAGCCACGGAATCCTTCGTACTGGATGCTTACAACTACACAGAAGCTGAATCGCGCATGACGGGAATCTGCGAGAACGAGGGCATTCGTCCTTTCGAGATTGTACAAATCACCAAGTCCAATCTGTCCGAGGTCATTCGATTTGAAGACGCCGACAAGTGGTTCAAAGTGAAGATTGCATTGACCAGCCTTGATGAGCAAAAAGGGGTCGAAAAAGAATCCTATCAGCACGTATTGCTCTCTGCCAGCGATGTTCGTGATGCCTACGACAAGGTTCAGAAGCACATGTCCACAGTTGGACTCGGATTCGTCATCCCTTCTGTGGTTTTCCAAAAAATCACAGAAGTGTTCCCTCTGGAAGAAGAAGGCGGATCCCATGCCGTGGAAGGCGCTCCTGTTGGTTCATTCACAACCGACGAAGCGGAATCGGAAGTACTTCAGGAAGGGTAAAGCCATTCCCAAGCGCTGAAATATGCTTGAGATTCTTCTGCTCGCTCAATGAGCTGGTGGTAAAACGAATCACTGCCCAACGTGGCGCCATCGCCAATCATGAGCAGATGGTGCTTCGCCCGTGTCATTGCGACATTGGTCCGGCGGTATTCTTTCAAAAACCCAACCTCGCCTTCTGAATTGCTGCGAGTGAATGAAATCACAATGGCGTCGCGTTCTTGACCTTGAAAAGCATCCACCGTTGCGAACTCAACACGCTCGCGCATATCAGCTTGCACTCCCAAGGCATCAAATTGCCGCATCAATTCGGACACTTGAGCGCGATACGGGGCAATGACTCCCACTTGAAAGGTTGGACAAGCTTGCAAAATCTCTAGTGTTCGCTGCAAAACGAATTCCGCCTCTGCACCATTGAAAGTGCTGGCACTCCCCTCCTCTTTCTCTTCATCAAAACCACAACCAGCCGAATCAATGAAGGTCCAAGGGCTTCGCAGAATGTCAGGAAGCGCATGAAGAAGCATTTCAGGAGCCGCTTGCAAGCGTC